>JABMOJ010000115.1 GCA_013204195.1 SAR86 cluster bacterium | reverse complement strand
TTTCAAGGCTGGGCAAAGGGAAGGGTTCCCGCGCCAGTTGTTGACGACACTGTGGTATTGCATCTAAATAGATATGGCCGTCGGCGATAGTATGGATAAAGTCCCAGGCCTGTAATCCGGTGATCTTCGCGACCATGTGCAGAAGTAGTGAATAACTGGCGATATTTAAGGGAACACCCAGGAACATATCTGCCGAGCGCTGATACATCAGCAGCGAGAGCTTGCCATCGGCCACATAAAATTGAAAGAACGCGTGGCACGGTGGCAGTGCAACGTCCTCAGGGTTAGCTTCTCCAGGGTTCCAGGCGTTGACGATGATGCGCCTTGAGTCTGGATTATGGCGGATTAGTTCGATGGCTTCCTGGAGTTGATCAACTTGGCGCCCGTCACTCGTTCGCCAGTGTCGCCATTGCTGACCGTACACCCGGCCCATGTCGCCATCGGCAGCGGCGTCAGTTATGCCAGATACGCCGTGACGCTTGAGGTAATCCGCATAATTGAGATCCCAGAGTTTGTTGTGGGGGTAAATGTGCTTTAGATCATTAATGTTGCCCGAACCGCTGATGAACCAGAGTAGCTCAGAGACCATGGACTTCCACACCAGCTTTTTGGTGGTCACCGCTGGAAAGCCCGAAGGCAGATGGTATCTGCCTTGTAGGCCAAAATTCGACAGGGTGCCGACGCCGGTGCGATCACCGCGTTTGATGCCAGTGTCTAGTATCTGTTGCAGTTGGTCGAGGTAGGTTTTCATGGTCTCACTAACAGGCTTGGGTCATTCTTTTGGATTTGAGTTAATCGTTCAGCTAGCCACACTTGCTATCGCCGCATGACAGGCAGGTCATACAACCATCCAGTAGCACCATGGCCTGCGTGTTGCACTTTTTGCACAATTGCGCGCCGGGTGGGTAGCCAGTGCCGTCTTCGTCCTCAGTGGCCTCGCTCTTTGCGTTAGCGCTCTCCAATGCCGCACGTTTCTCAACGAGCAGGGCTTTGTGCGTGTCGCTCAACTCCTCATCTTTGATTAATCCACATTTTTTCATGTGCGTCTCGAGCACTTCACCGATCTCAGCGACGAGAGAGGGCATAAAACGGCCACCTTTCTTGAAGTAGCCACCTTGGGGGTCAAACACTTGCTTGAGCTCATCCACCATAAAGATGGCGTCGCCACCCTTGCGGAAGACCGCGGAGATGACCCGGGTGAGCGCCAGAACCCATTGAAAATGTTCCATATTTTTGGAGTTAATGAAGATCTCAAAAGGATATTCTTGTTCGTGCTCAGTGCCTGAATTCAGGACGATGTTGTTCACCGTGATATACAGGGCATGGTCCGATAAGGGCGTCTTGATTTTATAGGTGTAGCCTTTGAGCTCGTCGGGGCGCTGAATCTCCTCGTGCATCACATCTTTTGTCGCTTTCACGGCCACGACAGGTTCAGCTTTCTTTATGCTGTATTCGACGATCTTGTTGTTAATTTGTATAACCATAGCGAATTCCTGATAATTTGGGACGGCTAGAACTTGCCGTAATAGCCTTATTTCAAGGCGTCAAAAAGATTAGCGGCAGAATGTAATTCGCCATCGTATTCAATATCATCATTGCCCTTGGCCTCAACGATAGTGCCGTCGTCGAGGGTGAAGCGGTAGATCGTATTTTCCAAGTCCGAGTCTTTGACCAACACGCCCTGGAAGGCTTCCGGATTAAAACGGAAGGTCGTGCAGCCTTTCAGTCCCTGCTCATAGGCATACAGATAAATATGCTTGAAGTCCTCGTAAGGATAATCTGTGGGGACGTTCGCGGTCTTCGAAATGGAAGAGTCAATCCAACGCTGTGCTGCCGCCTGAATATCAACGTGGTGAATCGGCTTGATGTCGTCCGCGGTTTTGAAGTACTCGGGCAGTCTGGCAGCCTCGTCATCCGTATAGGGCGCAGCAATGGGGTTCACCATCGCGCGGTAGGCGAGTAATTCAAATGAGTAAACGTCGACTTTTTCCTTCGACTTCTTGCCTTCGCGAATCACATTGCGGGCATAGTGATGCGCAAAGCTGGGCTCGATGCCATTGCTCGCATTATTCGCTAGCGATAGCGAGATCGTACCCGTCGGTGCAATAGAGCTGTGGTGGGTGAAACGACAGCCCACTTCCGCCAGTTGCTCGATCAGTTCGGGGTTTTCGCCGCCGATTTTTTGCATATAACGGCTGTATTTAGCGTGCAGCACTTTACCCTTAACACTATCGCCAACCTTGTAGCCGTCGGCGGTCATCTCTGGCCGTTTGTAGAGCATCTCGCCCGTGACCTCGAAGTCCTCGTCCATGATCGGTGCTGGGCCTTTTTCACGGGCCAGTTCGAGCCCAGTTTCCCAGCCTACCATTGCCAGTTCTCGGGTCACTTGTTCCGTGAACGCAACAGAACCCGTGTCGCCATACTCCATGCACATCATGGTGATGGTTGAGCCTAGGCCCAGGTATCCCATGCCATGGCGGCGTTTACGGATGATTTCAATGCGTTGCTGTTCGAGTGGTAGGCCATTGATCTCGACCACGTTATCGAGCATGCGAGTGAAGATAGCGACGGTCTGTCTGAACTCATCCCAGTCGAAGTGCGCCTCTGGCGTGAACGGCGAGCGAACGAAACGACACAGATTAACCGAGCCCAACAAGCAGCTGCCGTAGGGTGGCAGTGGTTGCTCGCCGCACGGGTTGGTCGCGCGGATATTTTCGCAAAACCAGTTATTGTTCATTTCATTAACCTTGTCAATCAGGATGAAGCCTGGTTCAGCAAAGTCGTAGGTGGAGGCCATGATCATATCCCAAAGACGTTGGGCTTTGATGGTCTTGGTGATCCGACAGGCAACAAGCCCGGCATCGTTCGTGACATACCGATCTTTGACCGGGAATTCGCGCCACAACACTTGGCTCGAGTCGTTCAAGTCTATGCCATCGGCGGTAACTTCTTCTATATTCATGGGGAATGACAGGGGCCAGTCTGCATCGTGTTTGACGGCTTCCATAAACTCTTGGGTGATCAACAGCGACAGGTTGAACTGACGTAATCGGCCATCTTCTCGTTTCGCGCGAATGAACTCGGTGACATCGGGATGACCGATATCGAAAGTGGCCATCTGGGCGCCACGGCGACCGCCGGCTGAGGAGACGGTAAAGCAAGTCTTGTCGTAGATGTCCATAAACGACAATGGCCCCGAGGTGTAGGCCCCCGCGCCAGAGACATAGGCACCCTTGGGTCGTAAGGTCGAAAATTCATAGCCAATGCCGCAACCGGCTTTGAGGGTTAGGCCCGCCTCGAGGTTTTTCTCGAGGATATCTTCCATCGAGTCGATGATGGTGCCGGATACCGTGCAGTTGATGGTTGAGGTCGCGGGTTTATGTTCGTTGGCGCCAGCATTTGAGGTGATTCGACCCGCTGGAATAGCGCCGTGGCGTAGTGCCCACAGAAATTTGGTTTGCCAGTGTTTTCGCAGCGACTCGTCTTCGACTTCAGACAAGGCTTTCGCTACCCGTTTGTAGGTATCGTCCATAGTGACATCGAGGGCTACGCCTTGCTTGGTTTTCAAGCAATATTTATTCTCCCAGATGTCGATGGAAGTATCTTGGAATTTGATTTCGGAAATCGTTTTTGAGATGGCTTTGAGGTCTGCTTTGGTTGCGGTGGATTCCATGCTAGTCCTATTAGTTTGACACTTCAGAAGAATAATTTTTGGTGTTGTCGCAGCCAGGATCTGCTGGCTGCGCTGGTCTCTTATTGGCCGCTATGTTTCAGCGTCCGCGGCTTCGGTCTACTTATTGTTATCGAATCTCGCACAGGCTTGCTTTGGTCACTGTATGCTTTGATCGGTCGGTTCATAGATCCTCGCGCTTTTTTTAGCTTGCTTATCTCAGTGCGCCCTAGTGATACGTAAGGCGCTGCATAAGTTGGCACTGGTTAGTCTCGTGTAGATCTCTAAAACGTTTCAAGGCAGCACCTGTTCCGTTTTAGTCAGCAACTGCCTAATCTCTAAACAGTTCCCGGTAGAATCGACGTTGACCGGACAATACCCACATATTGTGCCCCAATGATTTTTCAAACACAACATGTAGCTTTAATTTTTGACAGGCAAGGAAGTGAATAATGATGCTGGTTCTTCACTCAAGTATTGCGCAGGCATAATCGCCTGATTCAGCGCCTTTAGCGCGATCGGCGAGTGGCAGGCCATTTACACGGGAGGAACGGTTAATATCTCAGGTTTATGGGATACACTGCGATGCTAAGTTTGCCGATTAATAAGCCAAATAAGGAGTTTTAGATTGAATCTAGTTGAAAATAAAGTTGCGATTGTCACTGGTGGCGGCAGTGGGATTGGCGAGGCTTCAGCCTTATTGTTGGCTGCAGCAGGAGCCCGAGTTGTGGTGACAGACATCAACTTGGTGACCGCCGAAGAAACCGTTGAGACCATCAAGGATCAGGGCGGTGAGGCGATCTGCGTTCAGCATGATGTGACCAGTGAAGCCGCCTGGACAAGAGTCTGCGAGGCGACGCTGGCTGAGTATGGCGGGCTGCATATATTAGTGAATAATGCCGGCGTCAGCGGTGCGGGCTTGCCGGACTTTGAGCAAGCGACGCTGGCGTCCTGGCGTGAAGTGATGAATATCAATCTCGATGCCGTTTTCTTGGGTACTCAAAAAGCCGTATTGTTGATGAAGGATTCCGGTGGCGGCTCCATCATTAACCTGTCGTCGGTCATGGGCATGGTGGGTGGGGCCAGCGCGGCCTATAACGCCTCAAAAGGCGGTGTGCGCCTGTTGTCTAAGTCGGTGGCGGTCTATTGCGGCAACATGGGCTATAACATCCGGGTGAATTCGGTTCATCCTGGGTTTATTTGGACACCCTTGGTTAGGGACTTAGTGAACCACATGGATGAGGACAATATGACCGAAGAAGGGCTGCGCGCGATGTTGACAGAACGCCATCCTATCGGTCGTCTTGGGGTCGCCGACGACATTGCCAAGGGCATATTATTTCTGGCCTCTGATGATTCGGCATTTATCACCGGTAGCGAGCTGGTTATAGACGGCGGTTATACCGCCGTCTAGTGGTCTACAGGCTGTGTTCTTGGTGAGTAAGGTCGTTGCGAAGGTCGTTACGAAGGTTTTTCGCAGAGCCTAACCAAGCCGCTATTTGAAGCAGGTTGCAGCTGATTCCGGGGGTTTGCATGCGCTTGTTAATGAAGCAGAACTTAGCTTCGGTGGACCAGTGGTCGTCAGAGGTCTGATAGCTGCTAATGACAGTTGCGGCTAGTTCCGTGAGGTGAATGTCCGCCAGATCGATATCGAGGATCAGTTTTTCGCCGATGGCAAAAGCCTGTGTGCTGCCAAACTGCAACCCGGTGCCGCTGAAGTGTCGACAGATGACTTTTGGATCCGGTCGCAGGCAGCCGGAGAGCCCTGGCCAAGCGACGGTGATACGTAAATCTGAGGGTAAGTATCGTTGATAATGCCGGCTGTCTGACTGCTGGTCTGAGTGCTGGTCTGACAGCTGGTCTGACAGCTGGTCTGGTGTCTGGTAATGACTCATAGGCAGGTATATGACTATTTAGACGATTAAGTCTTCTGACTACGGATTCTTTGCGGAGTTCAATTCTCAATCAATTGTTTTTTCGACCTGACATCTACCGTTTAGTGCCGCCCTGATAAACCAAAAAGGTTAAAATTAGCTTTCGAGTCTCTACATTTTAGTTTTCGCTGTTGGATATCGCCTTTGCGCAGGGATGGCTTGAGTTTTGGTTCATCTGTTGGCATTGTTGGCGCTGATTATTGTCGTCAGTGCATTTCATTGACCCAATCAGTATCTGGACAAAGGAAAAAATATGCATCCAGCAGTGCTAGCAC
>JABMOJ010000114.1 GCA_013204195.1 SAR86 cluster bacterium | reverse complement strand
TAGATGTCTGTATCTCGTAACAAGGTCGCCAACTGCGCCAGATCAGCGGCGCTTAACACGGCACCGGTGGGGTTGTGGGGGGAATTGATAATCAGCAAGCGAGTCCTGGCATTGATGGTGTCCTTAAGCCGCTGCCAGTCGATGCTAAACTCTGGCCCCAGCAGGGGAATGTGCCTCGTGACGCCCTGGCAAAGGACGACTGCTGGCTCGTAGGAATCGTAGGCTGGATCGAATACGATCACTTCATCTTGGGGGTGAACGACCGCCTGGATCGCCACCAACAAGGCCTCAGTCGCACCGGACGTGACGGTAATCTCCAGGTCAGGGTCGGCAACCGCGCCATACAGAGATTGAGTCTTGAGCGCGATCTGTTCACGCAGATACGTGACACCCATCATGGGTGGATATTGATTGTGGCCTTGATGCACGTAGCTGCTGAGCATGTCAGCCAACGCCGCAGGCACATCAAAATCAGGGAAGCCCTGAGAGAGGTTAATCGCCTGCTGCTCGGCGGCTAACTGCGACATGGTCGTGAATATCGTGGTGCCGACCAGGGGCAGCTTGCTGCGCAAAGGCGCAGGCCTAGAATGCGGAATTGACTGGCTAATAATGAGTCCCCGGTTAAATGCAATGGCGACACTTTAAGTTGAAGCAGGGCCCGATTTCAAGCGCTACGGTGACGCCGCCAAGGCTACCCGCTGGCGCTGCCTGCCCTCGATGCTTTGATCCTTTATAGTAGCGCCAGCAAACACTCACTGATTCTGGATCCACTATGCGTTATCTATTCACACCCATCATTCTGGCAGTCCTGGCAAGCTGCGGCAGTGATCTTGAACCGCAGACAGCCACCCCCTTGAACGGCCAACAACTGGCCGATAAGTATCTGATTGTTGATACTCACATTGACGTACCCTTCCGCTTGCATCGTCAGCCGCAGGATGTAGGCGTCGCGACAGACTCGGGCGAATTCGATTACCCGCGGGCAGTAGCTGGCGGCCTTAATGCCCCCTTCATGTCGATCTACATTCCCGCCCAGGTGGAAGAAGACGGTGGTGCCAAGGCCCTGGCCGATGAGCTGATCGACCTGGTGGAAGGTATTATACGCCAGCATCCCGATAAATTTGCTGCGGCTCACTCAACGGCGCAGATCGATGCGAACTTCAAGGCCGGCCTGATCTCTCTGCCCATGGGCATGGAAAATGGTGGCCCCATACAAGGTGACTTGAACAATGTGAGCTACTTTTTCGATCGCGGCATTCGCTACATCACGCTGACGCACTCCCGCAGCAATCACATTTCCGATTCCAGTTACGACGAGAACAAACGCTGGGGCGGTTTAAGCGATTTCGGCAAGGCGCTAATTCCAGAGATGAACCGACTAGGCTTGTTAGTGGACGTCTCGCATATCTCCGATGCAGCTTTTTATGATGTGATGGATATTACGACCACTCCCGTGATTGCCTCGCACTCGTCCGCGCGGTTTTTTGTGCCGGGCTTTGAGCGCAATATGGATGACAAGATGCTAGCCCGAATGGCCGAAAATGACGGCGTTATCCAATTGAATATCGGCTCGGCGTTTATCAGTTTAGCTTCCAGTGACAGTGGCCGTGCCCGCAGCACCGCATTAACAGCCTATGTGGAGGCCAACGACATTGCAGCCGATTCCGAGGCCTATACTGTCGCCAAAACTAAGATCTATGCAGAGCATCCTTATGTCTATGCCACGATGGATGATGTGCTCGACCACATCGATCATATCGTCGCTGTGGCGGGAATTAATCATGTGGGCATCGGTTCGGACTTCGATGGTGTCGGTGACAGCCTGCCGATGGGCTTCAAAGATGTCAGTCAATATCCGGCGTTTATCGATGGCCTGATCTCGCGAGGCTACGCTGAACAAGCTATTGAGCAAATTCTGGGCGGCAACCTCATGCGAGTCTGGCGTGCCAACGAGGCGCATGCGCTGGCCCTGGGACTAGCAGCCAAGGCAAATTAGGACTCAGCAAGCCAGTCTTTGGCTGGTAGAAATTCCTCGTATAATTGGGCTTCTGGCGTACCCGCTTCGGGACGCCAGTTATACCGCCAGATCGCTCGTGGCGGCATCGAGGCCAGCACAGATTCAATCCGCCGACCCGATTGAATTCCATACTTGGTGCCACGATCGATGGCCAGATTGAATTCTGCGTACCGACCCCGTCGATATAGCATGAAATCTTCCTCACGAGCTCCAAAAGGCGTGTCTTTACGCTTGTTCAAAATTGCCTCGTAGGCGGGCAGGATCGCGTCGCCGATGCTGCGCACAAATTCAAAACTACGATCAAAACCGCCCTCATTCCAGTCGTCGAAGAACACGCCGCCAACTCCTCGGGCTTCCTGGCGATGGGTCAGATAAAAATACTCATCACACCATTTTTTCAGCCGCGGGTAGACATCCGTACCAAACGGATCGCAGGCCTGTTTCGCGGCCTGGTGCCAATGGACCACGTCCTCTTTGAATGGGTAGTAGGGGGTCAGGTCAAAGCCGCCACCAAAATACCAATTAGTCTCGTCAATCTCAAAAAACCGCAGATTCGCGTGAAACGTCGGCACATAGGGATTGCGGGGATGCATGATCATGGAAATCGCCGCCGCCTCAAAGCCTTTACCGGCCAGGTGTGGATTGCGCTCACTGGCTGCCGCGGGCAACTGGGCGCCGAGACTGTAACTGTATTGCACCGCACCGCGTTCGATATAACGTCCGCCGTCCAGAACGCGAGGGCGAGAATGGGCGCCATTATCGGCGTGGATATCTTCAATACTGAAGTCGGCGCCGCCGTCAATAGCGGCCAGGCTTTGACAGAGATGGGTCTGCAGGGCGAAAAAATAGTCGCGGACTGATTGCATTTGGGCAGAACTTGTCATGCTTGATTTACTCTTTGTCGTGTCAACATTACTGCGGTGAACTATAGCATATTCAAAACCCGGTGCTCGAACCAGACCAGGTCAAAAGCCATAGCATCTCAGCGTAAAATCTAACTATAATGACTCACAACGAATAGACATTGAGGGTGCGGTGATGGATCTTGGATTTAGCCAGGCAGATTTTGAATTTCAACAGGAAGTGAAGCAATGGATCGCTGAGAACTATCCCGAAGAAATGGCAAGCCGTCACAAACGTAGTGCCAATGGCCACCTCACTAAGGCAGATCACGTTTATTGGCAGCAGGCGCTGTACAATAAAGGTTGGGCTGGTCTCGATTGGCCTGCAGAGCTCGGCGGACCTGACTTTACAGCCACGCAACGCTACCTCTATGACCTAGAAATGGCCGCCGCCGGAACCCCGGGCGTTTTACCTTTCGGTCAATCAATGGTGGCCCCGGTCATCATGAAGTACGGCAGCCAGGAACAGAAAGATAAATACCTGCCAGACATCCTCTCCAGCAAAGCCTGGTGGTGTCAGGGTTATTCTGAGCCCGGCGCCGGTTCTGACTTGGCTTCCCTGCGAACCCGCGCTGTCCGTGATGGCGACCATTACATCGTTAACGGCACCAAGACCTGGAATACCTTGGGTCAATATGCTGACATGATTTTCTGCCTAGTACGCACCAGCGATGAATCGATTCGGCAAATGGGCATCTCCTTTCTGCTGATTGACATGTCTACTCCAGGTATCGATGTGCAACCCATTGTCACCATTGATGTGCCACCAGAAGGCTTTCAAGAAATTAACATGGTGCACTTCACCGAC
>JABMOJ010000113.1 GCA_013204195.1 SAR86 cluster bacterium | reverse complement strand
ATTGACCACATGACCCGCCGCAAGATCAAGCGCGCGCTGGGCTATGGCGACATTATGCATACCATGTCGCAGACGACCGTAGGCCAGTCGATGCTGACCCATATTAAATCCCTGCCCCCGACCACCTAAAATATTCTCACGAGGTACGCGCAAATTCTCGATATTAATCTCTGAATGAGAGCCCCCTAACTTAAGCCCCAATTCTGTGTGCGGCTGCATAGTTTCGATATTTCGAACAATTTCATAACCGGGATTCGGCAACTCAACAATAAACGTGGAGTACTGCTCATGACGTGGCGCATCAGGATCCGTCTTGGCCATAACCACGGCGATATCAGCAACACTGGCGGACGAGCTAAACCATTTTTCGCCATTCAACACCCACTCATCGCCTTCCAACACCGCAGTGGTTTGCATACCCGTTGCATCAGCACCGGCGGCTTTTTCTGTCATGGAATAACAGATGCGTTTCTCACCGTTGAGCAAAGGTTTGAGAAACTTTTCTTTTTGATAATCGGTACCATGCTCAAGTAGCGTCAACATAGTCGCATCGTCAGGGCCTTGCGTGTTCATCGACAATGCCCCCAAAAAGCTTTCACCCAGCTCCATTTGCACCAATGCATTCGCTAAGGGCCGCAGCCCCATGCCCCCATGCTCTTGAGGTATAAATGGGCACCATAAACCCTGCGCTCGAGCCTTGCCTCTTAGCTCGGCCAGCACACCTTCAAAATTGTCAGCGGTACAGGTCTCTTCCGCGGGATGACATTCTTCTTGAACAAACTTTCGGACTTTATTGCGGACCGTTCTTGCATCTTCTGGAATTTCGAAATCGATCATTGCCCATACCCTCTGCTTTGCAGTTTTGAAGTTCGCTGTTTTAACGCTTTCTGCCTAAAAACTCTCTGTCTTAAAAGCTCTCTGTCTTAAAGCTCTCTGTTTTAAAGCTCTGTGCTTTAAAGCTCCGCCAAACTCTTTTCAATGCCGACCTTAAACTAGCCGACCTCAAGAGTGTACCAGCAGAACAATTCAAATCAACCCGACGAGGCCGCGTCGGCCAGACTCTCATTGTCCAGCGTTTAGGCACATACCGTGAGCTAGACGCAACCTCGCGACTCGCCGCAAGTCGACCCGTTATCGGCATTGTGCAACGCATCTTCGCCAGCAAAGCATTTGCTCAGACCCGCACCATCCTATATAAGAAAGCTCTGACAGCCGGCTAACGACAACTGAAATGACTCAACAACAAGGAATGAAAATCATGGCGGACCGATTTGATTTGACGGGAAAAGTGGCTGTGGTCACAGGTGGCAGCCGCGGCATGGGGCTCGAAATGTGCAAGGCTTTTGCCGCCGCGGGCGCCCGCGTCATTGTCGCTAGCCGCAAAGAGGCAGCTTGCGTTGCGGTGGCCAAAGACATTCAGGCTGAATCTGGCCAGGAATGTCACGGCTTCGCTTATCACGCCGGCGACTGGGACGCCAGCGACCGACTTGCCGAGTTTGCCTATGAAAAATTCGGCAAGGTCGACATTTTGGTGAACAACGCGGGCATGTCACCCTTGTATGACAAACTCACGAATGTGACCGAGGCGTTATACGAAAAAATTCTGCAGGTTAATCTGCGCGGCCCATTTCGCCTATCTACACTCATCGGTGAGCGCATGGCTGCAGGTGATGGCGGTTCAATTATCATGGTGAGTAGTACCGCAGCCGTGCAGCCTACACCCACGGAACTGCCCTACGGTATGGCCAAGGCTGGTGTTAATGCATTTACCTTAGGCTTAGCGCGAGCCTATAGCCCCAAAGTTCGGGTCAACTGCATCATGCCAGGGCCTTTTTTGACCGACATCGCCAAGGCCTGGGACATGGATGCGTTCAACGAGCGGGCCCGCACCACGATCCCCTTACGTCGAGGTGGCCAGGCCGAGGAAATTGTCGGTGCGGCACTATACTTTGCCAGTGATGCCTCAAGCTTTACCACCGGCGCCATTCTGAAGATCGATGGCGGCTCAGCTTACCCGGCAGCCTAGGCGTGAAGTGAGCCGCCGGCAAGCAGGCGCATGAGCACAAGGCAAGCAAGGCGGTCAGCCAACATCGAACATATCGACGCGCTCCACCGCCAGCTCATCTCGAACCAGACTCAGATCAAAATACTCACCCTTGAGCCAGGCAGCGTAATGGTCGGTGATGTGCTGACTATCGGGTCGCCCGCCATTGCCGCTGGCGGTCACAAACTTGATATGTTTGGCATCGGCCAGGTCAACGACCCAGCGAAATGCCGGGCCGTGATAGACCTCCTGAACAATCTCCAAGGGGTTAGGCGAAACATGGGTTGCCATCGCCAGCGTTGTCGCACTGCCGCCAATTGAATCAGGGCCGACAACCATGTCCTGCCACGTTGGAAACTTCCTGAGTGAATGCCCGAAGCGGATCTTATGAATATCACCCCAACGCCAATCGTCACCGCAGGTCTTGCTCAAGCTTTGAATGATGTCAGTAACATCCTCGCAGACCATCGCCTCAAATTGCGCGCGATAATCCAGCCAGGGCGAACCTTCACACATGAAGTGGTCTATAGAGAATCGATTCAAACCTGGCGCAATCAACGCCAGCGTCTGCAGAATCGCTGAGTCACCAAGTACCGCGGTCATAAAGCGAATGTGGGTTCGTTTTTCCAACAGCGGGTAGAACACACAAGCCGCTTTAGAATCCACATGGGCGATGAAATTCCAGCCAGACAGCAATGATTTGGCAAGGCGGAGCTCGGCACTGGACTGATCTGTCGCCAGCGCCTGAATATAGTCCGGCACCAAGTCTCGAGCGCGCACATCCAGCAAATCGCGCTGCATCGACAAAAAATAGTCCGTGTCGAAGCCATCACCCTGCTCGATCAGCAGCTCTTCGATGCGTCGCGCTCTGGCATCCTGAGCCGGGAAATTGTGAATGGGGTACTCACCTCGCTCACCCATGGTGTCGCTGTTGGCGGTGTACAGATAGCCCGTCGTCGGATTCTGCTCAACCAGCAATTCATGGGCCTGACTCGTGTCAAACGCATACCGGTCATCCCAGCCAGGTAATGGCACCACACCGGTAACACCCGGCTTGCCATGGCCGGGACGCTTGCGAAGCGTTGCCGCCACATAGCGGTGCAGGCTATTGTGGCGATCCACAGCAATAATGTTATTCACCAATGGACATCGATCAGCTTCGAACAATGCCGAGCCAAGCTCCGCGCTGGTTTTAGCCAGCGGCATCAGCGCTAGAACACCCGCAGAAGTCGGCTGATCACGCATCACCCAATCCAGGGCCGTGACGTGCTGTCGCGCGGCAGGCACGGTGATGCCTAGATTATCGGTGATGGACTCCAGGATCGGCCCCCGCTTTGACTCCATGACCGCAAAAGATCGCGACGCCTGCCCCGCCACGGCAATCTCATAGTCGCGGCTGACATCAGGCTTATCTCGCTCCACAAACACGTCGTAGGTATCGACAAAACCGGTGGTCAAACCCCATGATACGTCTTGGTTGAAGCCCATCATGAAGTAAGGCACGCCAGGAAAACTGGCGCCAAAAGCATCCCACCCCGGCGCGCTCAAATGGGAATAGAAAAACGTGTTCGGTATTGTATGCGGTTGGTGGGGGTCCATCGCCAGCAACGGCATGCCCGATTTGGATAACGCTGCCGAGACCGCCCAGTTATTGCTACCGCTCAGACGGGTTTCATGGGGAAACAGCAGCTTCGCAACATTCAGGTCTATGTCTAACAAGGCATCGTGCAACAGCGCCACATTATCGGCATCAGCGCTGGAGAACCGCAGCACATGATTGCGAAACCAGTCCACGCCGTGCGTGGCCATTAACTTACCGAGATAAATTTTCTCCAACCAGGTCTTATGCTGGAACCAACCTGTAAATCGGTACCGTGAGGCGACATCATGACGGGTATAATGTCTTGGCTGTGTGCCGGCTTTAAGAAACTCAGGTGGTATCTCGTCAAGAGAATCTACATAGCTGTTAACACCCTGCAGATAGGCATCAACGATATAGTCACCGGGCGAGTCAGGAATATCATAGGCGGCGACATTGAACGCTCGGTGCATCAGATCTTGAGCGACATATTTTTCGCCCATAGCACTCGCTGCCGTACCCGTTGCATACAAGTTGCTTAAATGCAGCTGCCAGAGCCGTTCGCTGGCACAGGCATAGCCCATGCCGCGAAAGGCATCTTCAACATTTTGGGCGAATATATGCGGGATACCTATTTTATCCCAACATATTTCAAGAGGTGCGGTGGCTTCTGGGATACGGTGCTTCATATTCGCTTAATGATCCTTTGATGACTCTCCACAAGTTACCCATCCCGTCGTCGAATATCAAATCGCTCACACCTGGAATGAAGGTTATGGTAGCGTAAACTCACATCTAACGGCGACGGGTCAATTCAATTGATGGTAATGCCTGGGCTGACCAGGGGGGAAACCCCGTATTACGCTCCCTCAACACTAGCCTGGACGCTGGCATTTTTGTGGCTAATTGCCTGCCTGCCTCAGGCCCTGGCCAAGGGCATAGAACCCGAGACAGGGCGCATCACCCTGAGCTTAGCCCAGGAACCGCCCAGCCTCGACACGTCATTGGCAGAAGACACCACCAGTGCATTTATTCTCGGCTTGACCAATGAAGCCCTGGTTCGCGTAGATCGGCGCGGGGAAATTCAACCGGCTGTCGCTAAAAGCTGGGTTCTCACACCAAAGAGCGCGACCTTTACCTTGCGTACTGATGCCCGCTGGGCGAATGGCGAACCCGTTACCGCACAAGACTTTGTTTTCGCTTGGCGGCGCCTGGTCGACCCTAAAACCGCAGCGGCTGGGTCAACATTTTTTACGTACCTGCTGCTCAACGCCGAGGCCATCATCGCCGGGCAACAGCCGCCAGAGGCACTGGGTGTCAAGGCACTGGACAACCACACTCTGCAGGTTATGTTATCTCGACCAGCCCCGTACCTCTTGCACGTGCTGAGTGGCACAGCCTACATGCCATTGAACGAAGCGTTTGTTTCTTCCCAACGAGATAGATATGGCGCCGACTCAGATAACCTGCTGTCAAATGGCCCATTCAAACTCGATAGCTGGGTCCACAGCGCATCTATGACCCTGACGCGCAATGAACATTACTGGCGCAAGGCTGAAGTACCTCTGTCTGGCATTAACATAGGCTATATCACTGCCGACAACCGCTCTCTGTTAAACCTGTTCAAGAGCGGCGAACTCGCGGCGCTAGACCTTGACGAAGACATTCTCGACGATGCCTCAGCCACAGGCTATCGGGTCAACAAGGCACCGACAAATTGCATGGCCTGGTTAATTTTGAATATGCACCCAGACCGTCCCACCGCCAATAAAAAATTACGCCACGCCATTCGACTCGGCATCAATCGAGACAGTTATATCAACAATATTATTGGCATGCCCGGCGTGAAAAAAATTGACTCGGTGCTTTCTGGCCCAACCCGGGGGGTCAAACAACGCTTTCAGGCCGAATATCCTGCGCCAGTAATCCCCTTTGACATCGCCCAGGCCCGACAACTTCTCAACGAAGCCAAAGCTGAGCTTGGCGTAGACGAAATCCCACCCATCATATTGCTGGCTAACGAGACTCGACAGATCGATGCTGAGTTCATTCAATCACAACTGCAATCGTCTCTCGGCCTGAATGTTCGTGTAGACAAGCAGACCTTCAAACAAGCGATCAAAAAAATGCACGCCGGCGAATTTGACATAGCTCGCGCAGCATTTTGCGGCGGTCCCATATTCGACCCGGTATTTTTTGCCGGTATTTTTCAATCTACCGGGCCCTACAACGACGGTGGCTTTCAACATACAACCTATGATCGGTTACTAGCCACAACCCATTCATCCACTGATCCGCAGGCACGCATGGACGCCTTCGGTGCCATGCAGCAGATTTTATTCGAGGAAGCACCAATTTTACCGACCCACATTTATTCCTTGGTATACCTGCAAAATGAACGGCTCAAAGGCTTGGTGCGCTATCCGGCGATGGACTTTTCCAGAGGCTATATCGACAATTAGCGAAGCGCAGATCTACCCCACTATGTTGAGCAACGCAGCACCATTGACTGTTTGATTGACTGCTTGATTGACTGCCTTTACTCTTCGCTCTTGCCCGTTTTTACCAAGCCATTAACAGCACCGTCAAAATCAATGAGTGATGGCTTAGCGAGATCCATCACACCACTTATTTATTGGATACCGCAAACCATGGAAACCATAAGTCTCAACTTGATGACCCGTCGCGAACTGCAGGACTCCCTCGCCCGCGTCGAATCTCCCGGCAGCGCAAGCCAGGCCATTAAGCAACTGCTTAATCACAATCCCCAGGAACGCGCAGTGGATACGCGCTATGACATCTTTGATATCAACTTCAATTACGCCATCATCGAGGAGATATCCTACGCAGTAGAGCAATACGCTTGGCTGTTAGCCGAGGGCCATGTGGTGCATGTGGAAGACGACGATGTCATTGAAACCGACTCTGCGCGCTTCTACTACTGGCAGAGGCTGAGTGAAAAATGGCATTATCTGGAGCTGATGGTCGACCGCCAATAACGCGCTAGCGGTAGCTCGGCTAACCGGGATTGATTTGATCTTACGCCGTCAGCAGCTTATGCCAGCGCCGCTAACAGCTGACCCGTAGCGTCGCTTCCTGACGTTAACTGAACCTCACCTGCCGCTGGGTGAACATCCGGTTGATGCCCGGCTAAGCCGTCGGCCCTAAAAACCGTGCCAGTAACCCCATGAGCGGCAGCATCCCTGCAATGGTATGAATTTTGCGACTTTATTTAAGTTGTTGAACCGAACAACTGACATTCAGAACTGGCCACTGTGAAATAGCAGGCATAAACTAATGTTGATGAGATGGTCGCGAGGAATGGGGTCGATGAAATAGATACGCCAGATTCATCTGGGCATCATCTTTGCCGATCTCATCTCGACAAGAACCCAAACTCCTTGAGAAATACCGCTATGCGTCACACATCGCAGCAAGGTTTTACCCTAATCGAACTGATGATAGTCATCGCTATTATTGGCATTCTGGCCGCCGTCGCTCTGCCGGCCTACCAGCAATATATCTCAACCGCCAATATGGCCCGGGTCAACACCAACTATACAGCGGCCGTTCGAGTGGCCAAATCGACCTACGTGGACGCGCAAGTCAAACAAGCACTCGGAGTCAGCAACACCAACTTACCCACTAACCTCAATGAGTGGGTCGCCATCTTTGGTGGCACCGCCGCGCGGGCCCCCGGCGGAGGCCCGGCCTATATCAGCGGCACCACCGGCAATATTGCCGGAGCGATTGGCATCCAATTGACCGCCAGCAGCATCACCCTCACCCGGCCAGCGTACGCTGACTTTAGCCAGCCTGAATCCACCACAGTTTTCGCCGACGCCAACAACTAAGAGGTCTATCAGACCGGCGCGAAACTCGGGATGTTTTGACCATAGACAAAAATCGTGGTCTATTGCCCGCTGCTGACCCAACACTTCACTGGAGAACTTGCTATCAACACCCCAACCTCGACTATTTTGACGACGAAGGATCACGGCCTGGACTTCTCTCCCTCACATGCCAGCATGCAAGCCTATATCGACAAGGATCTACTGGCCTGCGCCAGCACTATTGTCATGCGCGGCACCGACATTTTGGATTACACAACCTTTGGCGTCATGGATAAGGAAACCGGGGCACCACTGACCCACGACGCCATCTATCGCATGTACTCGAATACCAAGCTCGTCACCTCTGTCGCCTTGATGATGCTGTATGAAGACGGCAAATTTAGCCTTGATGATGAGCTGGCAAAATATATGCCGGAATTTGCTAATCCACGGGTATTGCTGGCTGACGCCACTTCAGCAGACGATGTAGAGGCCGCAGCCAGCCCTATTCTGATTAAACATATTCTGAGCCACAGTGCCGGCTTCAGTTACGGTTTCATCGAACCAGACTCAGTTGTCGACCGCGCTTACGGCAGTGGCGGCTTGAACGTCCTCGGGGATTTCAGCATCGATCTCGAAGAGTTTTGCCACCGTGTCAGCCAATTGCCACTGGCCTATCACCCCGGCACAAGCTGGCGCTATTCCGTCGCCACCGACGTCTGCGCGCGACTGGTTGAGGTACTGAGCGGCCAGCGCTTCGACCACTTTCTCGCGCAACGCATCTTCACGCCCCTCGCTATGGTGGACACGGACTTTTGGGTTCCACCAGAAAAGGCTGATCGATTTATTACCATGTATGCACCCAAGGACCCCTTCGACCCGACAAAGCCTGGCATGACTAAGGTCGATGACCCGCGAACCGGCCAATACAACAGCCAACGGGCGTTGCTGATGGGCGGCGGTGGCCTGGTCTCCACCATGAGTGACTATATGACCTTCATTCGCATGATCGTCAATGAGGGTGAGTGGCAAGGTGCACGAATACTGAAGCCGGAAACTCTGAAGCTCATGCGCACCAACCAACTGGCCGAAGGTGTTGGCGTGGCATTTCCCATGTGGACCATGCCAGGCACGGTATTTGGACTCGGCTTTGCTTTACGGAACACGCTCCAAAGCCATGATCCGGCCGGCGCTCAAGACGAATATCACTGGGGTGGCATGGCTGGCACCCATTCTTGGATGGCGCCCACAGCGGGCATCACCGGAATGTGTTCAACTCAGCGAATGCCCGGTTTCTGGCATCCTTTCAGTCATGAATTCAAGGCACTGGCATATCAAATTGCGGGTTAATGACCGCCCTCTCTCGCCAAACCCGAGTCGCCAAACTCTGGCTGCAGGTGGCACCCATCGCTGAGATACGGGCCTAGCGCCAAGCGCTTGCGCTGAAACCCAGAACGTGTTTTATTCAATAGCTCAATGGCCGCCTCAAATACACAGCATTCTTGACTCGAGGCGACCATCACTGGCTTTATAATTTGCACAAAAAAGAGGCATAGCCATGCAAACTGAACACCATGACGTCATTATCGTTGGCGCCGGCATCTCTGGCATTGGCGCTGCTTGCCATCTGCAAAGAGAATGCCCGGGCAAAGATTACGTGATTTTAGAAGGCCGCGCCGCGATCGGCGGGACCTGGGATCTATTTCGCTATCCTGGCATCCGTTCTGACAGTGATCTGTATACCTTTGGTTACGATTTCAAACCTTGGCATGGACAACCCATCGCCACCGCAGATGAAATTCTTCGGTACCTCAACGAAGTGGTCGAGGAAAATGACCTGACCCCCAACATTCGCTTCAACCACTGGGTTAACACGGCCTCCTGGTCTACTGAAGATGCCTGCTGGCAGGTCATCGCCACCCGTGGCGACGACAGCCAAGTCAGGATTACGGGCAACTTCTTATTTATGTGCCAAGGCTACTACGACTATGCCGGCGGTTATAAACCTGACTTTCCTGGCGAAGATACCTTCAAGGGCACCATCGTTCACCCGCAACAGTGGCCAGACGATCTCGACTATACCGGTAAGCGGATGGTGGTTATCGGCTCAGGCGCAACAGCGGCGACGATCGTCCCGGCGGTCGCCGACAAGGTGGCCCATGTGACACAGTTACAACGTTCACCCAGTTATTACGTCTCTATGGACAACTCGGTAGAGGAACCCATGATTGAGGAACTCCGCGCACTGGATGTGCCGCTGGATTGGATTCACGGCATCAAAAAACGCCAGGCGCTGGCATTTGGCGAGGACATTACTGCCCGGTCGATGGCGGATCCTGCGGCCACGAAAACTGAACTGGTGGATCTGGTTGCCGCTGAATTGCCCGAGGGCTACGATGTCAAAACCCATTTCACACCCGAGTATGACCCCTGGAAGCAGCGTCTTTGCCTGTTACCCGACGGCGATCTATTCAAGGCCATCAAGTCCGGCAAAGCCTCCATGGTCACCGATCATATTGACCGCTTCGTCGAAAATGGTATTTTGCTAAAATCTGGCGAGATCATCGAGGCAGACATTATTGTCAGTGCTACAGGCATTGAACTCTGCGGCTTGGGCAACATCGCCTTTGATATCGACGGTAAAAAAGTCGATCTACCGGAACGCTGGACTTACCGCGGCGTCATGGTCTCTGACATTCCTAATCTGGCTTGGATTTTTGGCTACATTCGTACTTCATGGACCATGCGCTCAGATATGATCGCGCACTACATCTGTCGTGTATTGAATCACATGGATGAACAGGGCGTGCGTCAGGTGACGCCGCGCCTGCGACCCGAAGATCAAGGCATGAACGGCAAGGGTTTCATCAACACCGATGACTTTGCACCTGGCTATATACAACGGGGCGGACCACGGTTGCCACGGCAAAGCGATGTCGGTCCTTGGATTAACAGCCAGGATTACTATGCGGAAAAGGATATCTTACCCGTCGCACCCCTGGATGACGGCGTGCTCAACTTTGATAATCCGGCACCCAGGACCAAGGTTGCTTAGGCAACCTTAAAAAGGTCCTCGGAATCGCTGGGCTGAGAAGTCTTCAAGACTGACCGGTGAGGTATCACCGGTGATCAGCGCAGTGACCATCGCCGCCGTAACGGGCGCGAGGGTCAGGCCAATATGGCCGTGACCGAAGGCATAGACCACATCGTTACCTGAACGAGAGGCTGAAATCACGGGCCGACTGTCGGGAATGGAAGGTCGAAAACCCAGCCAGGTTCGGCTGGGTTTTCCCAAGTTTGGAAAATACTGCTGAATCCCGCGTTCCAAAGTATCCAGTCGGTGCTGTGACGGTGTCGGACTCAAGCCGCCCAGTTCAACCGTACCCGCCACCCGCAACCTGCCCGTCATGGGACACATATAAAAGCCCTGGGCATTGGCGCACGCCGGTCGCTGTAACAGGGGTTCGGCAAGGTCATATTCAAGAT
>JABMOJ010000112.1 GCA_013204195.1 SAR86 cluster bacterium | reverse complement strand
GGTGAGGTCATGGGCGTCGCGGAGACTTTTGGTGAGGCATACCGTAAAGCGCAGCTGGCAGCGGGTGAACTAATTCCCGCGGCCGGGCGAGCATTCCTGAGTGTCCGGGATGCGGATAAACCCGAGTTGGTGCAGGTGGCGACTGATTTGCTCGCCATCGGCTTTACGCTCGTGGCGACTCGTGGAACGGCGGTGGTTTTGCGCGAAGCCGGTTTGCATGTGGATATTGTTAACAAGGTTCAAGAAGGTCGGCCCCACGTGGTGGACATGCTGAAGAACCATGAGGTGAATTTCATCGTTAATACCACAGAAGGCAAACAGGCGATTGCAGACTCCTACGCCATTCGACGCACCGCACTGCAGCACAAGGTTTATAATGCGACGACGATGGCGGGTGCCAGGGCCTGTATTGACGCGGTCCGCCACGGCGATCAGCTCTCGGTGCATCGCCTTCAGGACCTGCATAAACGCTTACTAGGGTAATATTGAATTATCGGTCAGCGCGGCGGGTTCAAGACCCGCCGGCAATTATTTTTGTGGTCCCTACTAGACATTCTGGCCGAACTTTTCAACACTAGGCAGTGTCTTTATATAATCGCTAGAACACTACCGGACAGAATCTATGGACAAGGTTCCTATGACAGCCGCAGGCGAGAAAACGCTGCGGGTTGAGGTGGATCGCCTCAAACAAACCGAACGCCCCAGAATTATTAAAGAAATTGCCACTGCTAGGGCTCAAGGTGATCTTCGCGAAAACGCCGAATATCAGTATGCCAAAGAGGAGCAGGGCTTTATAGAGGGTCGAATCGCAGATATTGAGGGCAAGCTGAACCATGCGCATGTCATTGATGTCACGCTGATTGAGCATACGGGCCGGGTCATCTTTGGTACGACAGTACACCTGGTGAATCTCGATACCGACGAAGAAATCATCTATCAGATTGTGGGTGACGACGAAGCTGACCTGAAGATCTCCAAGATCTCAGTCTATTCACCGATTGCCCGGGCCTTAGTTGGCAAACGAGTCGGTGATGTCGCGCTGGTGCACGCGCCGAATGGTACGATTGAGTACGAAATTTGTTTGGTCGAGCATCTTTAGCGGCATCTTTGCTGTAAAACGCCAATGGTTATTTGTCGGGTTGTTGGTTTTGATGGGCGGACTGCCGCTGCAGGCTGAAGTGCAGCTCTCTGGGCTAAATGCCGAAATGACTGCGGTGGTGGAAGCGCAGTTGAGCCTCTGGACGCAACCCTGTGAGCTGAACCGTTGGGCCGTCCGGTATCAGTTTTCCCGAGTTGAGCCTGAGGTGCGTGACGCGCTGGTGTCCTTCGGCTATTACTCGCCAGTGATAAACAGCAAGCTTGAATGGGGGGTGCCCCAAGTCGACTGCTGGCGGGCGACAATCGAGCTCGATCCAGGCCCGCCGGTTGTCATCCGCGAAAGTCAGTTCAAAGTGCTTCCGGAAAATAATTTCTTCAGCGCATTGCCGTTGTTGGGTATTGCGCCTGGAGAGCAGTTCGATCACCAGCGCTATGAAAACTTCAAGGCCAGCCTGGAACAAATCGCCACCGAAAAGGGTTTCTTTGATGCTTTCCTAGTGACCCATGAAGTCGCTGTTGATCCGGTGCAGCTGGCGGCAGACATTCACCTAGAATGGCACGTGGGTCAACGCTACAGCCTTGGCGCGGTAAGTTACGTGGGCTCTGATCTGGAGGAGGATATCCTCAACCGCTACCTGCCCTTCAAGGCCGGCGATCCTTTTGATGCAAAAATGCTGGGTGAATTTTATCAAGCGCTGCTCAGCAGTGACTATTTTACAGACGTCAGCATTGACGCCGCAGTGGATACCGCGATCGACCGGCAAATACCCGTTGTGGTGAATCTGACGCCAATCGATCCCATAGAAACGCGCCTGGGTGTGGGTTACTCAACGGACATCGGTGCCAGGGCTTCCATCAGCCATATTAACAAGCGCGTTAATCAAAAGGGTCACCGTATTGAGGGGACACTGGCGGTGGCAGAGCGGGAATCGGAAGTCGGCGGATTCTATCGAATACCTGACGCTGATTATGCCGAAGGTTGGAGCAGTTTTTACGCGGGCCTGAAGAAAACCAATACAGATACTAGTGAAGTGACGACATCGAAATTGGGGGTCCGACAACTCGTCCTGGTCAGGTCCAACTGGATCATGACGCGTTTCATCGAGGTCGTGAACGATAATTTTTTGATCGCGGCTACTGAAAACGCGACAACCAATCTGGTGCCTGGGGTGAGTTTTAATCGAACCCATACGGAACTCAGTCGTCGGCCTCGATCCGGCTATCGACTCGGTTTGGGCTTGTCGGGAACCTCCCGCGCCATCGGTTCCGAGTCTGATTTTGTGAATATGTTTGCTAACGCAAAGGTCATCTGGCCACTGTGGCCGACGGGTCGACTCATCACTCGCGGGCAGGTGGCGGCCGTGGTGAGTAATAACTTCGAGGCGCTACCGCCAGGTAATCGATATTTTACCGGCGGTGATAATAAGGTCCGGGGGTTCGATTTCCAGTCACTGGGCCCGGTTGATTCAGCTGGCGCCGTCATCGGCGGAAATCGACTGCTGGAACTGAGTGTTGAGGTCGATCAGAAGATCGCCGAGAATTGGGCGATTGCCTTGTTCTCCGATGCAGGGAGTGCCTCGTTGAATCAATTTGCAACGACATTCTCGACATCAGTGGGGTTCGGTGTGCGTTGGTATTCGCCCATTGGCCCAGTCCAAGTCGACCTCGCGTCGCCGCTGGATAACAACGAGGTCCGCCTGCATATCAGCCTTGGGCCGGAACTTTGATTTTGCGCGGGCTACTCTATGGCGCCGTGGGCTTGCTGCTATTGCTGCTGGGATTTAGTTGGCTGTTGCTCGCCACTGAATCCGGCAGTCTTTGGCTGGTTTCCATGCTCAATACGGAAAACATCAAAGTGCAAGGCGTGCGGGGAAGCCTACTCGACAAGCTGCAGGTCGAACTTTTCGATGTCTCGACCCCGAATGTGGATGTCAGCATCCGCGACCTGGAGCTGAAAATTAATCTGCTGCCTTTGCTCCTATATCGCTTCAGTGTTGAGAACCTGGAGATCGGTGCGCTGACGGTGACGCACCACCCGCAGGACGCCAGCGCAGGTGGAGAAAATTTCTCGGGCTTTCCGCTTTCTATCGACCTTCCCCAGATCAGTATTCGGCAGATCAGCTATCAACGGCACGATCAAGCTTATGTGATAGACCGCGTCAAGGCTGCAGGCGCGCTGTTTGGCCTGGATGTCAATCTGACTCAATTGTCTTTCGACTACCAGGACTACAAACTGGCAGGTGAGCTGCAGCTGCGCCTCAGCGACCCTTGGCCGTTTACGAGCACCTACCGGCTGCAGACGCCCTATGGAGAGTTTGCCGCTGGCATCAAGGGGTCGCGGCAAAGCATCAGTCTGCGCGGGGTGTTTCAGTCTCTGGCAGTGGTTGCCAATTTGAATCTGGACGCCGTTCAAGACCCGTTGATTGTGACTATCTCAGCGCCGGCGATCGACCTGGGACCCTATATCGGGGCGTCTTCTGCGCTTCTGGACCCGAGTCTGCGTGACCTGGACGTGCGCATCGTTACTGACTTTGAGACCTATAGGCTCAGTGGTAGTGGCGTGCTGGTCGCCTCGTCGCTGCCCGCGTTGCCCGTCGTTGCAACGGGCCAGTTTTCAAATGGTGAGTTGGCGCTCAGTAACTTGGAGATAGCCGTGGGCCAAGGCAGGGCCGCGTTGTCAGGTCGGTATCGACTGGAAAGTCAGGCGTTCCAAGGTGCCCTCGTGCTTGAGCAGTTGCCATTGCCGCTGCTCAAGCCGCT
>JABMOJ010000111.1 GCA_013204195.1 SAR86 cluster bacterium | reverse complement strand
GCCATATCGGCTCACAGATTACTGAGCTCGCGCCGTTTATGGACGCCATGAGCCGCGTGCTGTCATTGGTTGATGATCTGGCAATTGCTGGCATCAACTTGGCGCACATCGATTTGGGTGGCGGCCTGGGCGTCTGTTATGAGGATGAGACCCCCGTGGACATACTCGAATATGCCGGCGCTATTCTGCAAGGCATGGGACACCGACCCCAGACCTTAGTGTTCGAGCCAGGCCGCTACCTGACGGCCAACGCTGGCATTCTGCTGACGCGCGTGGTCAATATCAAAACGAATGAGGATAAGCATTTCGCGATTGTCGACGCAGGTATGAACGATCTTATTCGGCCCGCCTTATACCAGTCATGGCAACGCATCACTGAAGTGGAAGTTCGCAATAGTGCCAAACAACGCTTTGAAGTGGTGGGCCCGATTTGCGAGACCGGCGACTTTCTAGGCAAAAACCGGTCCCTTGCTATAGAGGCCGGTGACCTGCTCGCCATCCATTCAGTCGGCGCCTATGGTTTCGCGATGAGCTCTAATTACAATAGCCGGAATCGAGCGGCGGAAGTCATTGTTAGCGGTGAGACCACACAATGTGTACGCCAACGAGAAACCATTGACGACCAACTCAGACTGGAACATTGTTTGGTCCTATGATGGGTACAATCTGATTAAGCATTTTTTATCATCCACAGCACAGAGCACTGCTTGCCATCATGTTACTTAGATTCACCAAAATGCACGGCCTCGGCAATGATTTCATGCTGCTGGACCTCATTACACAGAATTTTCAAATTCGTGATGACCAGATTCGATATATGGCAGATCGACGTACCGGTATCGGCTTCGACCAGCTGCTGATTGTCGAGCCGCCAGATGATCCGACGATGGATTTCAAGTATCGAATTTTTAACGCTGACGGCTCAGAAGCAGAACAATGCGGTAACGGCGCACGGTGTTTCTTGCGCTTTGTTCGAGACCGCGGCTTGACCACAAAAGCCAACATCAAGCTCGAAACCAATACAGGCAACATTGAATGTCAGCTTGAACGAGACGGCGACATCAGCGTGAATATGGGCCCGCCGATTCTGCAACCAGACCAAATACCATTCCTGGCTGAACAGCCCAGCATCGTCTATGACCTGAATATCACGCCACCTCTGGGCTGCACGACAACCACCGTGAAGTTAGCGGCGATCAGCATGGGCAATCCACACGCCGTGCTGCTGGTTGATGATGTCGAGACCGCTGCCGTTGCCCAATTGGGCCCACTGATCGAGCATCACGAACGGTTTCCGGCGAGGGTCAACGTTGGCTTCATGCAGGTGATCAATCGCGGCCAAATTAAGTTGCGAGTCTTCGAGCGAGGCGTCGGTGAAACCCGAGCTTGCGGCACAGGTGCTTGTGCAGCAATGGTCGCTGGTAGACTACAAGGTTTACTCGATGCACAAATAGAGGTCATACTGCCGGGCGGTAGCTTAAAGATTAGCTGGGCGGGTGACGACCACCCTGTGATAATGACCGGACCCGTTGCCCGTGTTTTTGAGGGGCGCTTACAAATATAACCAATCTCAGAAGTGAAGACTATGCCAACTCCCAAGTCATTGTTGCAACAAGCACCTGCCTTAGACCCAAACCATATCGCGGAATATTTGGCATCACACCGAGACTTCTTCATCGACCGTGACGAGCTGCTGCGCAACCTGCAACTGCCTCATATTCACGGCGGCGACGTATCCCTGGTCGAACGCCAGGTCAGTCTTCTGCGCGAACGCAATCGCGACATCCGCAAGCAGCTCGATGCGCTCATCGACGCCGGGACAACCAATAATGATATTTTTGCCAAGTGTCAGCGTTTGGTTCTGGCATTACTGGAGGCAAAAGATACGCCTGCATTTTATGCCGCCCTGGAGCTCAGCTTCAAACGCGACTTCAAATGCCAAGCCTACAGCCTGATCGTGTTCGACGACAAGGCGATGCAAATCAATCACTTTACCTATTCCTTACCCGAGTCGGACGCACGGGAACACGTGGGGGCACTGATCAAAAGCAAAAAGCCTACCCTAGGTGTTTTACGTTCATCAGAACGGGACTTCCTGTTTCGCCAAGCCAGTGAGAAAGTCCAATCGGCGGCTGTTATGTCAGTCAAAGCCCCCTCAAAGACAGCTGGAGGGGGCGAACAGATTGCGCTGCTGGCCATCGGAAGTATCGACCCCAATTACTTTCAAGCAGGTATGGGGACGCTATTTATCGGTTTTATAGCCGATGTGCTGGCCCGCCAACTTCCGTCTCATTTGACACCCCACTAGGGCTTTTATGTTGAGCCAGGCTAACCTCAAGTTGAAAACCCAGATCGATCAATTTCTCCAACACTTAATCAACGAGCGGGGACTCTCGCTCCATACGGTGTCTGGCTATCAACGCGACCTGTTGCAACTCAACGCCTATTGTCTCGAAAATGCCATTGAGGCTTGGCACGAATTACAGACCCATCATATTCGTCAGTTTATCGCGCAAAGTCATCGCCGCGGGCTCTCCGGCACGAGTCTGCAACGCCGACTATCCAGCACACGAACGTTTTATCATTATCTGGTCAGGGAAGCCTTGAGTAAACACAACCCGGCACTCGACGTCAGCGCACCCAAAACCGCTCGAAAATTACCTAACACGCTTGACACTGACCAGGTTGCCCAGCTGCTGAATGTGGCAGCCAACGACTGGTATGCGCGCCGAGATCGGGCAATGCTTGAACTATTCTACTCGTCGGGGTTACGACTCGCCGAATTGGTGAACGCTAACATAAATGACATCAGCTGGGATGAAGGCTCTATCAAAGTCACGGGTAAAGGCAACAAACAGCGGTTATTACCGGTGGGGTCCATCGCGTTGAGCGCCCTGAAGACCTGGCAGGCCGGACGGCAGCCATTACCGGTGAAACGAACCAGCGAAGACCCCTGCGCATTGTTCATCAGCGAACGTGGCAACCGTATCAGCGCACGGAACGTCCAGGCGAGGATTCGTCACTGGACTCGCCAACAGAGCCTCCCCGGCAACGTTCACCCCCATATGCTCAGACACTCTTTTGCCAGCCACATGCTCGAGTCGAGCGGCGACTTACGCGCTGTTCAAGAGTTATTGGGGCATGCTGATATTTCTACGACTCAAATTTATACCCACCTCAATTTTCAGCATCTTGCGGAAGTCTACGACAAGGCTCATCCACGAGCCCACAAAAAAACCGCCATACCGGGATCCAACAAAGCATGATAAAGGTTATCGCATTTGATTTGGATGATACGCTCTGGGCTGTTAAGCCAGTTATTATTCGCGCCGAGAGACGTCTGGATGAGTGGCTTAGCCTAGAAGTTCCAAACCTACTGTATGACGTTGCCAGCATGCGTGAATTACGCCACGAGCTCGTCAGGCAGGAACCAGAACTCGGCAAAAAGATTACCGAACTGCGGCGCAGAATCATCGAACAGGCATTGAGACTAAGTCAGATAGAACAGGGCCGCGCATTTGAGCTATCGAATGACGCTATGGAAATATTTTTAGCCGCCCGAAACGATATAGAAATGTTCGACGGCGCTCACATCGCCATCCAGGATCTAGCGAGCCGCTATATACTGGGCGCCTTGACTAACGGCAATGCAGACATCAAACGATTAGGCTTGAACCACCTGTTTGACTTTGCATTTTCAGCAGAACAAGTGGGAGCGCCTAAACCTGCGCCCCAATTGTTTAATGCGGCTCTCGAACATACCGGCGCAGCGCCACACGAAATGATTTATGTGGGTGATGACCCGCAACTCGACATCGACGGCGCCAAGCGCATCGGCCTGCATACCATTTGGGTAAAGAACTCAGAACGTCCGGGGCCAGGTGAAACCAGGCCCGATGAAACCATCGAGAATATCCGCGACTTACCTGCTGCTGTCGCACGTTTGCACGACCGTACCTAGTTGGGAACGCCTAGTTGGGGACGCCTAGTTGGGGACGCCTAACTGGTGAGGCTTAGTCTATTCTCTACCGCCACGGACAATAAACGCCTTAATGCTGTCCTCTGTCAGCTCAAGTATCGTCTTGCGAGTGGGCAATTCCCGCAACGCCTCAAGGGTTGGGTGAACCGCGTGAACTTCTGGCAGCGCCTCTCGTATCGAGTCTTCGAATTTTGCAGGATGAGCCGTCGCCAGCAAGACGAGTGGCACATCATCCTCACGAAACGCCTGCATCACTGACAAGCCCACCGCCGTATGCGGGTCTAGCAAGTAATCTTGAGTGCGATAG
>JABMOJ010000110.1 GCA_013204195.1 SAR86 cluster bacterium | reverse complement strand
GACGTCGGCTGTTCGAGTCAATATTATCAACCCAGGCGCAACCCGAACGCGAATGCGCGCCAAAGCCTACCCAAACGAAAACCCAGCGAACCTCAAACCCGCGACAAGCTTAATGCCACTTTATTTGTATCTCATGGGTGATGACAGCCATGCAATTAATGGTGAGACGCTAACCGCCAGCTAAACCAACAGCGATGCCGAGCTCTGCTGGGCGTCGCTGCTTGATCGAGCCTGTCAGGAGCGTTTCTTGCTACGCTGGGGGCCCATGCCTGCCATGTGGTAAAGCTCTTTGATTTCCTTGAGGGGCAGTTCCATATGGCGACCCGCCGTGATGGCCGAAGGAATAAAGAAGCTACCAAACCGCACCCGCTTCAAGCGGCTGACGGTAATACCCTGAGATTCCCACAGGCGTCTGACCTCGCGATTTCGACCCTCCATTAAGGCCACGTAATACCATTGGTTTGCGCCTTCCTGTTCCTCTCGGCCACGCTTTATGTCGCTAAACTTAGCGATGCCGTCTTCGAGCATCACCCCGTCGCGCATATTCTGCAACACTTCATCGGTCACATTGCCCAGAACCCGTACCGCGTATTCCCGGTCAATCTTGCTCGACGGGTGCATCAACTTGTTAGCCAGCTGCCCATCAGTGGTAAACAACAACAGCCCACTGGTTGAAAAATCTAAACGCCCGACCGCAACCCAACGTTGCTTTGTCAGTTTCGGCAATTGATCAAACACTGACTTTCGGCCCTCGGGATCTTTCCGCGAGCAAATTTCATTTGCTGGCTTGTTATACAGCAGGTATCGGTGACGCTGGGGCTTGCGCACTACCGACTTACCACTCACCTCGATCCTATCTTCCTCATCAACTCGATCGCCTAATTTGGCAACGCGACCATTGACACTAACTCGACCCTCAGCGATCCAGCCTTCTATTCCGCGACGGCTCCCCATGCCAATACTGGCGAGTACTTTCTGTAATTTTTCAGTGGGTAAATTTTCGATCATTGTGGTTGTCCATCAGGGCCGTCAAGACCTGGCATAGCATCGGGTTCATCGGATTCGTCCAGGCTATCCATATCGCCCTCTTCAGGGGTCTCCTGGCGAAACATATTTTTGATATTTTCTTGGATCTCATTGACTCGCTCGGTCACCTCTTCAAGGCTCGCATCCTCAGCTTCTGCCTCCACAGCGTCCTGCTCTGGTGTTAGTTCGATTGTTCGCGCCTCAACAATTTCATCTTCGAGATCCAGCTCTTCATTAATCTTGTCCAAGTCTTTGATCTGCGACAGGGTGGGTAGTTCATTGAGCGTCTTCAAATCGAAGTAGTCGAGGAAGGATCGGGTCGTGGCGTAAATCGCTGGCCGACCCGGAACATCCCGATGACCGACAACCCGGATCCACTCACGCTCTAGCAACGAGCGCATAATATTGGTGCTCACCGTGACGCCACGGATCTCTTCGATATCGCCCCGAGTAATCGGTTGCTTGTATGCGATCAGCGCCAGCGTTTCCAGCAGCGCGCGGGTATATCGCGCGGGTCGCTCTTCCCAGAGCCGGCTGACCCACTGCCCATAATCACAGCGAACCTGAAAGCGATAGCCACTGGCGACCTGCTTCAGCTCAAAGCCTCGCCCGTCGCAGTCAGCCGTGATTTCCATTAATACTTGCAAAATATCCGCTCGCTCAGGCGGATCAGTCTCGAACAGGCTAATCATCAAGTCGATCGCCAACGGCTGATCAGCCGCCATAATCGCGCCTTCTATAATCTGCTTTAAATTGGCAATTTTACTCATACTAATAAAGGTCTATGCTATTTTCAGTTCGTGGTCCGCCGACGCTTGCCGTGCAGACCACATAGTTTACCAGTTGCTGGGAGACATCGACGCTAAACTAACCTGCATCACCTAACTCCTTTTCATCGCCCAGCTCATCGTCACGATATACCGGTGCTTTAAAACCGCTTTCATCGATTTCGATGATTTGCTCACTGGGCACACGGGCCTTCACATGAATCGGCGCAAAGGCCTCTGTCTGAACAATTTCGAGCAGCGACTCTTTAATGAGTTCCATAATCGCAAGAAAGGTCACTACGACACCTGAGCGACCTTCTTCAAAATCAAAAAGTTCTGAGAAATCAACGAACTGATCACCTGCCTGATGCACCCGGTCAAGAAT
>JABMOJ010000109.1 GCA_013204195.1 SAR86 cluster bacterium | reverse complement strand
GGCTTTATCGACAACGTATTCCGGGGTTGTCACCTTGCCGCAGTCATGCAACCAGGCCGCGATATGCAGTTCATACCACTGCTCTTCGTTTAATGAGAAATCTGCAAAGGGTCCTTTGTCTGAATCGCAAGCCGCTTGCGTCAACATCTCCGTCAACTGCGGAACACGCTGGCAGTGACCACCAGTGTAAGGTGATTTAGCGTCAACCGTCCCCGCCATCAGTCTGACGAACGAGTCGAGCAAGTTTTTTTGGGATTCAATTAAATTCTGATTTTCCAGTGCTACGGCGGCCTGGGAAGCCAACGCCTCAACCAGCGGCTCAATGTCACGACCGAAAGGCACAACCTGACCGGTCTTGGGTTCCAAAGAGTTAATGAGTTGCAATACACCGATAACATAGTCCTGGCTGTTCTTTAGTGGAATCGTCAAAAACGATTCAGAGCGATAGCCGGTTATCGCATCAAACTTCTTGGTGCCAGTAAAGTTAAACGCAGCAGAGTCGTAGGCATCAACGATATTGATAGTTTCACCGGTAAGGGCCGCCTCGCTTACAATATTACTGTGGTTCTCGACACGCTGACCCGTAGCGTCTAGGTGATACATCTCTACCGGAAACATGGAAATGGGCACGCCGGTTGTCCCACCCTCGGCGAACCCTAATGAATCGGTTCTGACGATAACGAACTCAAGTTGGTCCTGCTGCGTCCGAATATACAAACTCCCCGCATCTGCACGCCCCATACTCTTGGCTTCCAGGAGAATAGTTTCCATCAACCGAGCAGGATTTTTCTCAGCAGAGAGCGCAATACCGATATCGATCAATCGCTTGAACGAGGCCTGTTCAGCGCTCATAGGTTGTTCTCCTGAGTATTCAAAATGCAGTCACTGTACTGCAGTCTCGGCTGAGTCGAGCACACCAACCACCTCACTGGTTGAAGACTGTCGACCGCCGGCAAATACCCCACAAACTTATTTTTTTGTCGGTCGCGGCCGAATCAGACATTCCTGAGTTGTCGACGCCACCAATCGACCAGTCTCTGTGTAAAAACTGCCCCGCACATAGCCACGGGCGCCACCGGCCCAGGTACTGACATTTTCATAAAGATGCCATTCGCTCATATCGATATGGTCATGAAACCAGATCGCGTGGTCCAGACTTGCGCCTTGCACCTGATCAAACCCGGCCTCCGCGTGGGGCCGCATCGTGGTGCCCATAAAACCCATATCTGATGCAAAGGCAAGCAACGCCCGCTGCATCACTGGGTCATCGCCCACCAGGCCCATCGCTTTGACCCAGACATGCTGGAACGGCGGATGTGCCTTTTGATCGAAAGGGTCGCTCCACTCGATGTGCCGAGTCTCGATAGGCCAACGCCAACGACCACCCATGTTGTCCAACTCGGGCCGCAGCTTGCGCAGCGCATCCCAACGTTCTCGATCGCTCGGTATCCCCTCTGGGGTCGAGACAATGGGCATATCGGCCTGGTGCTCAAAGCCTTGCTCTGGCCCGTGGAACGACACTGCCATATTGAAGATGGCTTTGCCATTCTGGACCGCGACGACCCGCCGAGTGGTAAAGCTCTTACCATCTCGAATCCGGTCGACCTCAAATAGAATCGGCATCTCAGCGTTGCCGGGACGCAAAAAATAACCATGTAATGAATGGGGCAAACGACCGGCGTCAACGGTACGTGCAGCTGCGACCAGCGCTTGGCCAAGAACCTGGCCGCCGAAAACAAAACCACCGCCCAAAGTTCGTCCGCGGATCAAATTCACCTCAATAGGCTCGAGCTCCAGCAAGGCAATCAGCGCCTCCAAGCTCATCGGTTGAACCACTTCTGCGGGTTCGGCTTGTCCTTTTTGCATACATATCCAACGGAAAAAAAAGCCATAATAAAAGCTTTTCCAGCGCCTGTCATATCACCTTCATTCTGCTATGCTCGATATGAACCTCACAGTCGGTTGCTGGCCTCTGCCTGGCAGCGACGAAAAATATAGACAATGACTCATAAGTGACGCATGCCATGGCCACCAAAATACCCTTTACCTATCAATACCCCTACGAGTACGCCCAACTGGAAGAGTTATCGCCACTGGTCCGCCGCGTCACGGCGCGCAATCCTAGCGGCTTTACGTTTCGCGGTACCGGCACCTATATCATCGGTCGCGGTAACGTCGCCGTGATTGATCCCGGCCCCATGCTGGAGGAACATATCGAGGCGCTTAAGGCCTGCCTGCAGGGCGAAACTGTGACCCATATCCTGATTACTCACACCCACTTTGACCACTCTCCTGCCGCCGCACCTCTGAAAGCCTATTGGGGAACAAAAACCTATGGTTATGGCCCACACGGCGCCAGCAAGCGTGACCAGGGCGTCATGGTTGAGGAAGGCGGCGATATGGATTTCGTGCCAGACGTGGTCATCGGGCATGGTGATATCATCAAAGGTGACGGCTGGACCGTCGAGTGTGTCTACACGCCGGGGCATACTTCCAATCATGTGTGCTTTGCCCTCCTTGAGGAAAAAGCGCTGTTTACCGGCGACCATGTCATGGGCTGGTCAACCAGCGTCATCGGCCCACCTGATGGCGACATGACCCAGTATATGAACAGCCTGGAATTGCTTCTGACTCGCGATGACGAAATTTACTGGCCCACCCATGGCACGAGCATCAGCAATGTTAAAGATTACGTCCGCGCCTTTATCGCCCACCGCTTAGAGCGGGAGCAGCAGATTCTCGATTGTGTGACGCAAGGCTACTCAAAAATTACCGATATGGTACCGGTGATGTATACCGAGACAGACAAAAGCCTGTATGGCGCGGCGGCCCGATCAGTGCTCGCGGCCATGGCACGTCTGGTGGCGACGGGTCAGGTCATGAGTTCCGAGCCAGAATTGAGCCTGACTGCAGACTATCGCCTAGCGCAAGCCTGATCCCTGCGCAGCTATTGCCGGCGGCGCATTCCCAGCAGTAAATTGCCGGCAGACATAGCCTCCAGCAGTAGCACTAACCCGCGTCAGTGATGGTTTTCCAGGTATTGTCGGCACCCTGGGCAACCACATAGCGACCGATTGACTGTTGCCAGTAATCCTCGTTACCGTATTCATCACGCCAGCACCACAATCGCCGAGTCCGCAAGTTCAAGCCGTGTTCCATGGTATAGCCCATCGCGCCGTGCACCTGATGAGCGATGTCAGTGGCCGAGCCAACGGCTTCACTAATACGCGCCTTGGCAATGGCAATGTCAAATTCATTTAGCGGCGCCAGGGCCTCGTTCAGGGACTCTGCTGCACGCTGGCAAGCCGCCACTTCTCCCGCCAGTATCGCAAGCTGCTGCTGAATCGCTTGGAATTGAGCAATGGGTCGACCGAACTGCTGACGCTCCATTGCGTACTGTACCGATTGCTCAAGAATCGAGGTCATAGCTCCCGCCATCATCACCGACCGAGTCGCTGCACCTAGGCACCACAATTGATTCGAGAGATCCTCAGCACTGGCAAACACCGCGCTCGCGGGCAGCAGACAATTGATCGCGAAATCCGACTGGGGCTCCCCAGCCATCGTCTGAGTCACCTGTTGGCTGATCTCTGCCAGCGGCACAAGGCATAAATAAGATCCCGCCGCATCACTGCTGACGACGATCAACGTGCTGCACAGGTTCGCGAACGCCACATTCTCCGCATGTCCCTGCAGCCGATAGCCCGCACCTTCCTGGGTCAGCGTGAACCTTGAACCTGACACGGTGACGGGGCCCACTGGCATCTGCGCGCCAACAAGCTCACAGAGCCTCGCGGCGATAAAAGTCTCAGCCAAAGGCAATGGCGCGCCCACACTGGCCGCCTCGCGAATCATCAGCAGCGACGCGGCCAGCTCACCCCCTGTACCCCCGCTGGCCTCACTGATTCCCGCGAGAGTCAGGCCATTGTCTTCGAGGGTTTGCCACAACCCTGCGGGCCAGACGCCAGCCTCGGCGGCGTCGACGGTGACCTTGGCGCACTGGTCTTGCAAGATCCGTCGAATCGTATCCGTAATTAATTGTTGCTCATTCATCAGCCGTTCCTTATCGCAGACCGAGTCCGCGGGCAATAACGCCGCGCAGAATTTCACGTGTACCACTGCGCAGGGTAAAAGACGGCGCGTGGAGAATGCATTGATGCAAGGTGTTCTGGAATCGTCGCGAGGTTTTGGCCGGCGCCAGCACTCGAATTAACTCTGGCACAAGGCGTTCATAGGTATTGCCCAGATCCTTAATCAACGCGGCCTCAGTAATGGGGGTCTTACCCGCCTCGAGCATACCCGCGACGGAAATCGACATTCTTCGCAGAGTCACCAAATTGGCCAATAAACGCCCAATCAAAGCCAATTGCGCCGGATTCGGGTTGTCACCGACTTCTCGAATAAACTCGACCAAGACTCGGAATGCACTGAGAAAACGTTCGGGGCCGCTGCGCTCATAACCGAGTTCACTGACCACTTGTTCCCAACCATTGCCCGGCGTACCGATAACGCTCGCATCTGGCACAAACACATCATCAAAAAACACGTGATTAAAGTCGCTGTCGCCCGCCAGGTTAAGGATGCCTTTGACCGTGACATTCGGGTCGTGCAAATCAACGATAAACTGGCTCAAACCCGCATGGCGGTTAGTCGACTGAGCCTCGGTGCGCACCAGGGCGATCATGTAGTGGTTCATGTGCGCGCCACTTGACCAAATCTTGCTGCCATTGAGGAGCCAGCCGCCGTCGACCTTGACCGCACTGGTGCGCACAGAGGCTAAATCAGAACCCGTATCAGGCTCGCTCATGCCAATGGAAAAATAACACTCGCCGCGGACGATGCGCGGCAGATATTCAAGCCGCTGGGCTTCGGTGCCAAACTTGAGTAGTTGACCGCCGCTCTGCCGGTCAGCGATCCAGTGTGCGCCCACCGGCGCACCGGCGGCCAGTAGTTCTTCGGTGACCACATAGCGGTCTAAAAAGGAACGCTCGGCACCGCCATATTGTTTGGGCCAGGTCATGCCGATCCAGCCCCGCTGGCCTAAACGCTGACTAAATTCAACAGACTCACCCGCATTAAAGTCTGAGTTACGCAAGTAGTCAGCCGCCAGTTCGCCTTCAACGAAGGCCCTGACCTCGGCTCTCAATGCGACACTGCTCTGCGGAAGCTTTACCGGTTCAAATTGCAGACCCTGAAACATAGATCATACTCAGCTGAAAAATCAGAGGCTAAAGTAATGTCTTATGCCAAATAATGCAACGCGGGCAAGCCGAAAAAAACCATCTAATAACCATTCACTCGCTTAACTCGTCAGTTCCATAGGCTTCATGAAAGACATCCATCTCCGCGGCAACTTCAGCCACGTCTTCCTCGAATCGCGCCAGATGGACCAACGCATCACCTTCATTCACCAGCGGGATTCTCGACTCGCCAATGACAATACCATCGAAAGGCGACACCAACCGCGCACTGAACCCGCTAAAGATATTCGTCGGATCAAACACCGTACCGATGAGATCACCCTTGTTGACTCGGTCTCCAAGACCCACTTTCGCCTGAAATGATCCGCTATCAGGTGCCCGCAACCAACGGCTACTGCGCGCTATATAGGGTTCTGGTAAGGGCTTTTTACGCCGAGTCGCGGCGATCATCCCCAGGCCTCGCATGACATTCAGAATGCCGGCGACCCCGACCTTGATGGACACTTCGTCGTACCGCAGCGCCTCACCCGCCTCGTACAGCAATACTTTGACATTGTTTTCGATCGCTACCTGACGCAGCGAACCATCCCGCTCATTGGCATTCAACAGCACGGGGACACCGAACGACGCCGCCAGCACCGCAGTCTGTTCGTCATCAAGATTGCCACGTATCTGCGGCAGGTTCGATCGGTGCTGGGCACCGGTGTGCAGATCGATCCCATAGTCACATTTTTTAACCACCTGCTCTAAAAATATATGACACAAACGCGCTGTCAGTGAGCCTCGCTCTGATCCGGGAAACGACCGATTAAGATCACGACCATCGGGGGAGTAGCGGGAATGCTGAAGCATGCCAAAGCTATTAATCACCGGTACGCAGATTAAGCAGCCCTTCAACCGTTCGAATCGTCGATAGGTTAACAGCCGGCGGATAATTTCCACCCCGTTGAGTTCATCGCCATGAATCGCGGCGCTGATAAACAGCGTAGGACCAGGAACCCGACCGTTAACTACATGCACCGGCAGATGCATCGCGGTATTGGTGTAAAGGTTCGCGACTGGCAATTCCACCAGCTTCTTCTCACCGGGCCTCACCTGCGTCCCACCAATCTCAATTATTTTTTGTTTGCGTGTCACGAAAGATTTTCCTGTCCATTGTCAACGAAGGTTGAGCGAACGCGGAATATAGCACTGGCGGGCTAGAAGTGGTGAACAGCTTTGATCGAAAAACCTAATATTGCGTTTTTCCAGGAACGCCACTATGTCGTGCGGCTTTCCTTACACAGCCGTTAAAAAAGCGGGACAACCTAATCGGCAGTCGGAAAGTGCTTCTCGACTTCGTTCCAGTCCGAACTCCGCAGATGCAGATCACGTTGCGGATAGGGGATTTCGATGCCGTGCGCCTTAAAGCTATCCCAGACACTAAGCAGAATTTCACTGTTTAAATTGGCTCTGCCATTCATAGGATCATCAATCCAGTAACGAATTTCCAGATCCACCGAACTATCGCCAAACCGTCGCAGCAGGCACACGGGCCCTGGTTCCTTGAGCACCCGCTTCGCGCCTCTGGCAGCCTCGACACAAAGCGCCATGGCTTGTTTCACATCCGACTTATAGTGCACGCCAATAGGCAGGCGAATGCGATACAGATTGTTGCTGTGTGACCAGTTCTCGACTCGATTGACGATCAGGTCTTCGTTCGGGATCAAGTGCTCTATACCGTCTCGCGTGGTGACCGACACGTAACGCGCCCCGAGAGAGTCTACGCGCCCGTAGTAGTCGGCCACCGCAATCACATCGCCTGGCTTAATCGACTTATCCATCAACAAGATAATGCCGCTGATCAGATTGGCAACGATCTTCTGCAACCCCAAACCGATACCGACACCCACCGCACCGCCAATCACTGCAAACGCCGTCAGGTCTATACCCACGGCACTGATCGACGTGACCACAGCGATGAATATCACCGTGATCTTGAACAGCTTGGCGAACAGTTCTTGAACCGACGGTGTCAGGTCAGGGATCGCCTTAATCCGGTTTTCGAAGAAGGTCGCGAGCACATTAGAGACCCACAAAAGCACGCCAAGCGCGAACATGCCCTTGATGACCGTAAACAACGAAATACGAACCTGACCAAAATCGACGCCGATATAGTTCAGCAGATCGATTGATTGACCGAGCCAACCCACGATATTCAATGCCGCCACTGTCCAAGCAATGACGGCCACCGCTCGACCCAGGAGCGGACTATAAATGAACGTGGTAGCAATTCGAATAATGACCCACGCAGACAGCAGACTGGCGGTCACCCGCATTAATCCTGGCTCAAAACCGAGTTGTTGGGCCAATCCGTTACACAGCCACTGTAACACTAGCCAATAAAGCGGGGCCAATACCACCACGACAGCAGACAGCAGTCGATACAGTGCTTGGTTATTCTGATGCACCTCAGCCTGGGCAAGCAGTTTCGGCCGGTGATAGCCCGCGGCCACTCGAGCCAGCAAGCCGACGAAAGCAACGATACCTAACTCGATTCCAGACTGAACACTGAACAGGTGTTCGATGAGCAGGTGCCACTCGGCAATCGCGAAGTGGATGACAGGCAACTCTTGTAATTCGCTCATGGCGTGGGCTCGAGGCAAAATCAATAAGCAAAATAATAGCGCGGATGATAACAACAGAGCCTATGCGGCGCATCAACATATGAACACTCAAATGCTAAAACCAGCGCGCTGACTCGCCCGATCGCGCAGAGACGACTGCCAGTCAGTATTTCACGTGAACTCGGTCACAACTTGGAACACCCAAACAGAAATCCACCACCGGGCGTTCTAAAGTCGCCTCAAGCACCAAATATTCATGTGAGGAGACGACATGACTGCCTTAATTTTTGCTCGTATTGCCATTTTATTCCTACTGTTTTTGGTCACGCTCGGCATCAATCTGGAGGACAATCTCATTGCCCGCCTGGGGTTTTCAAATAGCCTGGGCCTGATTCTCAGCGGCGCTGTCGCCTGCACGTTATGTGTTAAGGGTCGCACTACTATTATCATGGCGATGGTGATCATCTTGTCTTTGAATGCGAATATGCCGGCGGACTTTAGCCTTAATTTTGGCTACGACCGCGACCTTTATGGCGGGTTTATGCTGGCATTGGTAATCCAACCCCTTTTGATCTGGGCCTTTGAGCTCCAGCCTTAACGCCAGCGGACTATGTCAGCTGAAGTAAATAGCTTTGCTATCGATCAGCCACTGGTTTAGTTTCCCTACATAATAAAATACAGCAGGCGAGGCTCAGCGAATGGATAAGGACTCGATTAATCAGGTCATAGAGGGTGGCCTCCTTCCTCGGCGCGCCTTATTAAAAGCCTCGGCTCTGGGTTTAGCCGGCAGCTTCGTCGTGCCCGTCAGGGCCAGCCAAGACTGGATGACCCACGCTGGCGAGCCTCAAGGTGAATACGGCCAACCGTCACCCTTCGCCCGACTCAAGCGCGAACAGACCGGCGGCCATCCCCTGGGCCAGGCTGCCGGCTCATCATCCACGCCATTGCAAGATCTTAATGGCACCATCACACCCAACAGCCTACATTTTGAACGCCATCACAGCGGTATACCCGCTATTGACCCAGCCCGGCATACACTCACTATCTTTGGTGATGTCCGCAGACAACTCCAGTTCAGTTACGAGGATCTGCTGGCCTACCCGATGGAAACCCATCAATACTTCCTAGAGTGCTCCGGCAATAGCTTTCGCAACACCCTTAACGCGCCGTTAGATTTGACCGCAGGCTCCCTCAATGGCTTGGTTTCAGGCGCCGAGTGGACCGGCGTACCACTACATTATCTGCTCGACGAGGCCGGGATCGATTCAGCCGCCCGTTGGGTCATCGCCGAGGGCGCCGATGCTGCTGGCATGACCCGCAGCCTACCGATGAAGCTGGCATTAGATAATGTCATGGTCGCCCTGTACCAAAATGGCGAGCCCCTACGACCTGCGCAGGGCTACCCCATGCGCTTGTTCGTGCCGGGCAGTGAGGGCAATATCAGCGTCAAATGGCTACACAGCCTCAAGGTTCAAGGGATGCCTGCCTATACTCGGGATGAAACCGCGAAGTACACCGAGTTACTGACGGATGGTAAGGCCGAGATGTTTTCACTGGCCATGGGGGTCAAATCGTTGATCACCTCTCCTTCTGGCAAAATGACCCTGAACCGAAAAGGTATCTATGAGGTGACAGGGCTGGCCTGGTCCGGCGCGGGGGCGATTCGAGGTGTCGAGATCAGCGCCGATGGTGGCGTGAACTGGGAGCCCGCTGCACTGCAATCGGATGCCCGACCTATGGCACTCACGCGATTTCGCCTGCCCTGGCGCTGGGTGGGTCAAAGCAGCATTCTGCAAAGCCGCGCGACAGATACTCAAGGCAATATCCAACCTACCCGCACAGTCGCACTGGCACGCTATTCAGCAGCGGGTTTTTACCACTACAACGGTATTCAAAGCTGGCACATATCAAACGCTGGAGTGGTTAAAAATGTTTACGTATAAGACGTTCGTGCCTCGATGCGCAACAACAGGCATGGTTTTGCTGGCGCTGTCGGCCAGTGCCATCGCCCAACCCCTGCTCGATGGCCACAATATCAAGCCCGAGCTCGGCCGGCTCGTACCCGACTATCAGGGGACTATCGTCTCCGGCAATGGTTCGGGATTACCCCTAGGCCAAGCCAGCGTCGAACAAGGCGAGCGGGTCTTTAATGCGCGTTGCGCTGCGTGCCATGGGCTAGACGGCAAACTCGCAGGCAATCAGCTGGCAGGTGGCATCGGTACCTTAGCCACGGCTCAACCCGTCAAAACCGTTGGCAGCTATTGGCCTTACGCGCCGACCCTGTATGACTATATCGCTCGCGCCATGCCTTACAACGAAGAAAAGTCGCTGTCTGTGGACGAGGTCTATGGGGCCACTGCCTATGTGTTGTATCTCAACGGTATCGTCAAACGCAGCGAAGTGGTTAGCGACAGCACCCTGGCCGACATCCAAATGCCCAACCGCGACGGCTTTATCGAGCTGCAGCAATAAGCGCTAGCCTACAGCCGCAAGCTGAGCCTCGACAAACTCCATTCGGTCTTTGCCCCAGTACAGGGTGTCGTCGATCATAATCGATGGGGCGCCAAATACGCCGCGGGCCAGGGCTGAATTCGTCGATTCGATTAGCGCCTCGCGCACCACCTGGCTTTCGCAAGCAACCTCGAAGGTTGTTGGATCAACGCCTAGATTTTCCGCGATACCTCGCAACACACTGTACTCGCCAATGGTACCGATGTTCTCCTCCCAGTAGGCGGCAAAAATCGCCTCGATAAATGCCTGTTCCAGACCCCACTGGCGCATGGCGATGGCACCCTTCAACGCGCGACTGGTCTTGATCGGGAATTGATCCGGCATCCTGAAGGGCAGATCATAACGCTTGGCCCAGCGCATCAGATCATCCCGGCGGTTTCGTAGCTTGGCTTTAGGTTCATCCATCAGCACATAACGATTTGACTGAAACACATGACCAAGGTTAAAGGCATGCCAGGTGATCTGCGCATCATACCGAGCCGCCAAAGGCAGGATCAGCTGCAGCGCAAAATAAGTATTCGTGCTGCCCAGATCCCAGTAGAAATCAATGTTTTTTGTCATTTAGCGTACTCTTTAAGTGCTCACGACACTGCCTAAATCAATATTTTCCCCTTGCCACCTATGGCAAGTGAGATTGCCCCTACACCGGGTGACCTGCGGCCCCAACATTGAATCATGCAGTGAACCAAGCCGCAGTGAACCAAGCAATGAACGACAACACAGGAACGACAATCAGCGTCAACGATATCAAGCATACCGTGAAAACTTTATGGCAGTTAATCAGGCGTACTGCAAGGTTGTAGTGAAAGGTTGTAGTGAAAGTTGCAGGTGCCGTGAGGGGTGTTGTGAGGGGGTAATCATCGCGAAACCAAAGCGTCCCGCGCGAAGGCAACGGTGTACATCACCGTTGCCATGCAAGCAACTGACAGCGCTTACGCAGCAGCACTCGGCCGGGCTGCAACTCGCTCGTACCAAGCACTGATATTTTTGTTAGCTGCATTCAATGGCTGGCCAACTGAAATACCGAACTCCAAGAAGCAATACAGCATAATATCAGCCAAGGTGAACCGATCGCCGCAAACGAACTGCTTACCGGCCATTTGCTGATCAAGCCAAGTAAGCCGTTCCTGCGCCAGGATCTTCAAGTCGTCAGCCGCGTGAGGGATAGTCCGCAATCGATCCTTGAACATGGCCAGCCCTTCTGAATATCGAAAACCATTTGCCACATTTTCCATAATTTGCAGATCGATTCGACGACCCCACATGCGGGTCTCGGCGCGGGCCTCGGCCGTGGTGCCGATCAGGTCTGAGTTGCCATTCTTATCATCCAAGTACTCACAAATCACAGTGATCTCGGCGACAAAGCTACCGTCATCCAGCTGTAAGGCCGGTGTGGTCCCACTGGGGTTTTTCGAAAGATAATCGGGCTGGCGATTCTCGCCGGCCACTAAGTCGATGTCGAGTGTATCAAGACTGATACCCCGTTCGGCCATATACATGCGAACGACCTTGGGATTAGGTCCAATCGAGTTAATAAATTTCATACTGACTCCTGCTGGCGAGCGATTGCGCTTACCACTTAGTGTAGATGTAGACGTAAGGTTGCTATTGGGACTTGGAATTTATACCGAAATAACCTGAGCGATGCTAGTAAAGCATTAATTTTCATTGAAATTAGCCAACAAATCATTAACCTCTCTCGCCATTACCGCGAAGCCTTGAAGCATCAAGCTGGGATCTTACATCCCCCCCCCAGCGCTTGCCTGCACGTGGGTTGAGTCTTGCCTCGCCCAGGTCGTCATACCCCTGATAAACGCGCTTCCGGTCGAATAACGCGCACCTGGAGTGAGCTTTTGAACGATCGCAGTAAGGCCCACATGCTCTGGCACCACAGCCAAGGCTTTCGACATTATTTTCTGTTGGCTATCGTCGCCATGACGGTCGGCTACCTGATGATGTTTGGTGTGCCACTGGTGATGAAATACGCCATCGATATTATCACCATCACCACGGGCAATGTGCCACCGGCCTTTCTTGAAGTCCCCACCCGCCTCTTGAGCGCCGGCGACGAACCATCGATCATGTTATATCTGATTGTTGGCGCGCTGATCATCCTTGTCCTCACCCTGGGCGCCGGCATTTGCCTGTACATTCGCGGCCGCTTGATCGCAGTAGGCTCAGAGGGCATCGTTCGCGCCTTACGTGATCGCGTGTTCTATCACCTCGAACATTTACCCGCCGGGTATCACGACCGCACCGATACCGGCGACCTGGTGCAGCGTTGCACCTCAGATGTGGAAACCGTCAGGGTCTTTCTTGCCGGCCAGGTCGTCGAGATCAGCCGCGCCATCCTGATGTTGCTCGTTGTGCTACCCATTTTGTTTAGCCTCGACGTTGATATGGCCTGGCTGTCATTGGCGACGATTCCCCTGCTATTTGTCTTCGCCTTTATCTTCTTTCAGAAAGTCAAAACCTTGTTTCTACTGGTCGACGAAGCCGAGGCACGTCTGACCACGGTTCTGCAGGAAAACCTGACGGGTATTCGTGTGGTCAGGGCCTTTGCCCGCCAAAGCTTCGAGCAAGATAAATTTGCCGAGAAAAATCGCGTGTTCCGTGACCTGAACAACCGATTGATCAAAATACTCGGGGTTTACT
>JABMOJ010000108.1 GCA_013204195.1 SAR86 cluster bacterium | reverse complement strand
TCGCTGGAAAGACATGTATATCTCTGGCGGGGAGAATGTCTACCCGGCGGAAGTGGAAAATGTCTTGTACCAATTACCGCAAGTGGCCGAGGCTGCTATTATCGGTGTGCCTAGTGAGCGCTGGGGCGAAACCGGCAAAGCTGTGCTGGTGTTGAAACCCGGCCAAAGTTTGGATGCTGATGCAGTGATCGCACATTGCCTGGCGAACCTGGCAAAATTCAAGGTGCCGCAGTCGGTAGAATTTATTGCCGCGCTGCCGCGCAATGCGACAGGCAAGGTGCTGAAGCGGACCTTGCGGGAAATGTATGTGGATAGCGCCGCACCGGCAATTTCCTGATATTTTGTGATGTAAAAAAGATGAGGAGTCTTGGGTAGAATGTCTAACCATATAAAAATAACGGTGCTGCCGGGAACGGGTGCTGAGATCACCGGTATAGATCTTAGGGATCTTGCCGCTGGCGAGTTTGAGCAGATCAAGCAAGCGTTCAGTGATCATGGCGTGGTTTTTTTCCGAGATCAGAATCTAACGGAAACCGACCACATCACGCTGGCCGAACGTTTCGGCAAGATCAATGTGAATCGGTTCTTCAAGTCCCATGCTGATTTTCCACAGATTGCCCTGGTGGGTAAGGAGCCGGACCAGCTGACCAATATTGGCGGTGGCTGGCATACCGACCATACCTATGATTTTGAACCAGCGCTGGGTTCGATTCTGGTGGCCAGGCAGTTACCTACCACTGGCGGTGGCACCTGGTTTTCAAATATGTACAAGGCGTATGAAGGCCTGTCTGACGGACTCAAAGAGGCGCTGAGTGGCTTGAACGCGGTGCATTCGGCGCGGCATGTTTTTGGTAGCGCCGGTGATTATAAAAATTCCGCTGATACGAATCAGCGCATCGTCAATTCAACGGCCGCCGATGAGTTGGGTGACCCGATTCATCCTGTGGTGATCACCCATCCGCTGAGCGGCAAGAAGGCATTGTACGTTAACGCGGCGTTCACCTTGCGCTTTGAGGGCTGGACCGTTGAAGAATCCCAGCCTTTGCTCGACTACTTGTACCAGGCGGCGATTAACGAAAGCTACATCACCCGATTTGAATGGCAGCCAGGCTCGGTGGCATTCTGGGATAATCGAGCGAGTTGGCACAATGCCCAGAACGATTACCAGGGCCAGGCCAGGATGATGCATCGTATTACTATCGAAGGTTGTGCTCTGACGGCCTAGGTTGTGTGATCATCTAGACGGCATGAGCTGCCGTCTAGATGATTGGCCTACAGCATCAATCAGTCTTGATTTTGCTGAAGGCAGGCGCGCGCTTCTCCATAAATGACGCCACCCCCTCTTTGAAGTCGTCTCTTAGCAGACTCTCGTCCATCAGCTGTGTGCTTTCTGCCATAGCATCACCCAGTGACATGTTCATGTGGCGGTAAATTTGTCGCTTCATCACTTGCAGGGATACCGGTGCCGCCGAGTCCGCCAGCTGCTGAACATACTCAATGGCACGGCTCAATACTTCGTTGGCCCCATAAACGCGGTCCACCAGGCCGATCTGTAGCGCCTCATCGGCCAGTACACGACGAGAACTCCAGAGTAGATCCAAGGCCCGTGATGGACCAATCACGCGCGGCAGAATCCAGCTTTGGCCATGCTCAGCCACCAGGCCCCGTTGGGAAAAGGAAGTTACAAATTTCGCACTGTCGGCACAAAACCGCAGGTCACACAGTAACGCAATGGACATGCCCAGCCCGGCGCAGGCGCCGTTGACGGCAGCGATGACCGGCTTACGAATCGTCATGAGATAGGTAAACCCGGAGGTGAAATCCTCGCCCATGAACGAGTCGCCGGGGCTGGCTTTGAATTTTTCTTTGAGGCTCTCTGCGCCTTCCTGCTCCCCCGTTGCCGACAGGGTGCCCAAGGCATTCATGTCCATGCCGGCACAAAACCCTCGACCAGCGCCGGTGATGACGATGCCGGTGACAGTATCGTCTTGTTCTGCGGTGGCCAGCGCGTGCTTGAACTCATCCATCATGGGATAGGTGAAGGCATTGAGGCTGGCGGGACGATTAAAGGTCAATACAGCGGTGGATGAAACATTCTCGAGGGTGATGGACTCGTACATGGATTCTCCTTCTGGCGCGGCTCTGGATGAGGCAGGCCTGATCAATATACCCCCGTTGGTGCCAGAGTTGAATCCCGAACGAGTGCTTGCTCAGTTAGTCCGTTGATCTGGCCTGATTCACGTCCCGCAAAATGTATTTTGAACGATCTGGTCGGGCCGCGGTGGCTGCGTCAAAGGATTCTCAAGTGGTCGTTCGACATAGGGCGTTTGTAGCGCCTGGGTGAGCGCATCGAAGGGCTCGAAATCATTGTCTTCAATAGCCGCTTTGATCACCGCTTCGATCAAATGATTGCGCGGAATGCACAGGGGATTAACGGATCGCATCAACGTATAGTCAGGCTTGCCTTCGGTTTCCGTCGCCGCTCGAGCCAGCCAGTCTTCGATCCAGGGCATGAGTCGAACCGGTAACAACTTGTGGTTAGTCGGATCGCTCAGATGTCGAAACGTCAGGGTATAGTCCAGGTTTTCGTTCTGCATCAACTCCAGCAGTTCGCGAACGAGTTGTTCGTCAGTTTGAGTCGCCGTGGTGAGTCCGAGCTTGGCTGCCATGCCTTGTCGGTGGTGCGCGTGAAAGGCCAGCGGGAATTGATCCAGCGCGGCTTTGGCCAGCGTCACAGCCTGAGCCTGGTCGGCGTCAATCAGAGGTAACAATGACTGAGCCAGGACCATCAGATTCCAATGGGCGATCTCGGGTTGTTTTTGATAGGCGTAACGGCTGCCACGGTCTATGGCGCTATAGACTTTCGTGGGGTCAAAGCTATCCATAAAAGCACAGGGGCCATAATCGACGGTCTCGCCCGACAACAGCATATTATCGGTGTTCAGCACGCCATGAATAAAGCCCACCTGCTGCCACTGGGACACCAGGGTCGCGATGCGACTGATGACTGACTCAAGCAGTGAAAGGTAAGGGTTTTCAGTGGTGGCCGCCGCGGGATAGTGTCGGTCGATCACGTGATCGGCGAGTATTCGCAGCGCCTCGATATCCTTTTTCACGGCGAAAAATTCAAAGGTGCCGATGCGAATATGGCTGCTGGCGACTCGTGTTAGCACCCCGCCGGGTAATGCCGTCTCACGAAAAACCGGCTCACCGGTGGTGACTGCCGCCAGGCTGCGAGTTGTGGGCACGCCTAAGGCAAACATGGCTTCCGACACAATATACTCCCGCAGTACCGGACCCAGTGGTGCCCGGCCATCGCCGCCGCGGGAATAGGCCGTAGGCCCGGAGCCCTTGAGCTGAATATCAAAGCGCGCCCCTTGGCCGTCGACGACTTCGCCCAACAAAACCGCGCGACCGTCACCCAGTTGTGGGTTCCAGCTGCCAAATTGGTGACCGGCATAGACCGTGGCGATGGGTTCTGCGCCCGCAGGAATGGCGTTGCCTGCCAGCACCTCAAGCCCCGCGGTGGAGGTTAACCAATCGACATCAATGCCCAGTTGCTCCGCCAGCGCCTGATTAACGCGAATGAGGCCTGGCTTGATCACGGGCGTGGGATTCTGACGGGTAAAAAACCGGTCTGGTAATTGGGCGTAGCTGTTATCAAAGAGTATTGGATTAGTCATTGGGTGATATTACCATACCGTGACAGTGGTGCCGAGCCGTTGAGTCGCGGGCGATTGTTAGCGCGGGCAAAGGTAAGCGCAAGGTAAGCCATGCCATTGGTGGAGCGCCGTGCTAGTCTCTTGGATCACTATCGGGTCAAAACCTGCCAATTGTGCGGGCCTTTCTTCGCTGTCATCAGGAGGCAAACACCATGCTTACAACCAACACGACCTTTTTTGAGGTCAAAGACCACGTGGCCTGGATTACCTTGAATCGCCCCGCAGCCATGAACTCATTGAACCCTGAATTGCGTTGGCAGCTGTCTCAGCACCTCGACGTGGTGGAACGGGATGATGACATCTGGTTGGCGGTGATTACCGGTGCTGGCGAAAAAGCTTTTTCCGCTGGTGCCGATCTGAAGCATCGGGCGCTGGAGCGTGAGGGTAGTGATGCGGACAAGGCGAATTGGGCGCGGCTGGCGCAGGAGACAACCCATGTTGTTGAACGCTGGTATATGACCAAGCCCCTGATCGCCATGGTCAATGGCTATGCCCTTGGTGGTGGCTTAGAGGTGGCGCTCGCCTGCGATATTATTATTGCGGCAGACCATGCGGAGTTCGGCTTGCCTGAACCTCGCCGTGGTTTGATCGCCGGCTCCGCAGGGGTCCATCGACTGCCGCGGCAGATTGGCTTGAAACCAGCCATGGGCTATATGCTCACCGGCCGGCATATGAGCGCGGCGCGAGCTTATGAATTAGGTCTGGTCAATGAAGTGGTGCCCCTGGCGCAGTTACGTGAATGCGTAGACGGTTATGTGACTGATATTTTGCGGTGCGCCCCGCTGGCAGTCAGAGCCACCAAAGCGGTGGCGATGCGCGGTCTGGACCTGCCCTTGCCTGAGGCTTACCAGGCCACTTATGCGGCCGAGACCCTGCGGCGAGCGAGCGCTGATGCCGCCGAGGGCCCCAAGGCTTTTACCGAAAAGCGCCCGCCAAAATGGCAAGGTAAATAGCCCGTGGTGGCAATCGCCACGGATTCAAATAAAAGCCAACAAAAATAGCCCTGACGGAGCTGCCTATGCGTTTGTACCATAATCCGATTTCAACCTGTTCGCAGAAAGTCCGCATGGTGTTACATGAAAAGGGCCTGGCATTTGACGACACGGTGCTGGATCTGCAGCAGGGTGAGCAATTCGAGCCTGGCTATCAGGCGCTCAATCCCAATGCCGTGGTGCCGACCCTAGAGGATCAGGGCAGTGTGATGATCGAATCCACCTTGATTAATGAATATCTGGATGACGCTTATCCGAACCAGCCACTGAAGCCGGCTTCTGCCGTTGAGCGCCACCGAATGCGTTTGTTCTGCAGGCATATTGACGATGCCTTGCACCCCGCCTGTGGTGTTGTCACCTACGCCATAGGTGTGCGGCCTGGATTGCTGCAACGACCCCGAGCAGACGTCGATGCCCTGTTAGCGAAGATTCCAAACGCTGCTCGCCGTGAGGCTCGGCGTTCGGTGATTGATCAAGGTGTGGAGGCCGTCGTATTTCGTGACGCGATGCTGACTCACCAAATGATCTTCGACCAAGCCAATGCCTTGCTCAGTGCGCAGGAATGGTTGGCGGGCTCCACTTTCAGCCTCGCTGATTGCGCGCTGATGCCCTATGTGGTTCGAATCGACCACTTGAGCCAGGGCCATGAAATAGATCGGCGCGAGCACCTGAAGCGCTGGTATGCTGCGATTCAACAGCGGCCGGCATTTACTCAGGCAGTCACGAACTGGGCGCCGCCAGCGCTGGTCGCCAGTTTTCGGCAGGCGGGTGCGGCGGTGGCGGCGGATATCGTGCGAGTCCTGGGCTGAAGCCACGCTCGATCGCTAATCGCCCTGATTCGACCGCTGGTGGCAAGCAAAAATTAATGACCGTTAGGAATTCAAGCATATGTTAAAAGCCGTTCAAATGGGGCGTAACACCGGCCTTCGAGTCTCGTCATTGTGTCTCGGCACCATGAACTTTGGTCAACCGGGTCGAGGTCACCAGGGTGACTGGACCTTGGGTATTGATGAGGCCCGAGATATTTTCAAGGCCAGCATCGATCATGGGCTGTTCTATTTTGACTGCGCGGATATCTACGGAGTTGGGGCCTGCGAGGAAGTGGTAGGCAAACTCTTGAACGAGTTGTTACCGCGTGACGAGTATGTGCTGACGACCAAAGTATCTATGCCCATGGGCGCCGGCGCGAATATGGGTGGCTTGTCTCGTAAACACATTATGGAAGGCGTCGATCGGTCTCTTAAGCGCCTGGGTCATGATTATGTCGACCAATTGATTATCCATCGTCATCCCCACGGCGTGCCCGGTCAGGTCAGAGTGCCCATAGAGGAGACGCTGGAAGCCTTGCACGACGTGGTTAAGGCCGGTAAGGCGCTGTATCTCGGTGGATCCTCCATGTTTGCCTGGCAGTTTGCTGAGTTGCAAATGACCGCGACCCAAAATAATTGGACTCGGTTTGTATCGATGCAAAATCATTACAATCTGATCTATCGAGAAGAAGAGCGTGAGATGATTCCCTATTGCATTGACTCAGGTGTGGCCGTCACGCCTTGGTCGCCATTGGCGCGGGGCATCCTGGCGGGTGCCTACCAGGGTGGTTTTGGGGGCGGTTCAACCAAGCGCTCTATGGGGCAAGATCGAGCTCGAACCGAAGGTCTGTATCGCGGCGCTAACGACTTTGCTATTGCTGACCGTGTGGTTGAAATGGCCGATAAATATGGCAAGACCCCGGCGCAGATCGCTATTGCCTGGTTGATGGCGAAGCCGGGCGTGGTCTGCCCGGTGGTTGGTGTATCCAAGATTAAGCAGCTTGACGATCTGGTGGATGCGGTGAGCATCACCCTTGAGGCTGAGGATATCAGTTATTTGGAAGCGTTGTACCAGCCCGTCGAGAACCTGTTGTCTCTTGGCGCATCTTAGGTTGAGCCAATGCATCATTGGCGCGGATTGAAGCCCCGTATGACATGCTTGATGGAAACCAAATGCTGTACCGGCTTGCGCTAAGCCATTACTGTCGCGCTTAGTTTATTTTGCTACGCTGACGATAACTCTCGGCCGCGACCTGCTCTGTAGTGATGCCATTTTTCTTGGCGATCTGAGCATAGGCCGCCAGACGCCGTTGATTGATCTCGGCGATCATGGCTTGCACTTCAGGTGGCGCAGTGGGTGTCGCCTGAACGTACCCGGTGGGTACTTCAATCGCATGGCCGGCATTGCGTGCATCGTCCAGTGGGCTGGCCATGGCCGAGAGGCTGAATGCCAGCAAGCTACCAATCAATAAAGTTCTCATTTGTGAGCGCATAGTCGACATCCTAAAAAATTTCAGTTTCGGTTTCAAACAGGTCTTCGAGATCTTTGGAAACTCGAATTCTGATTTCATGTTCGATCTTGACGTTCAGGTTGATTTGTATCGGTTCCGATGGCGCTTGTAACTGCACGGTTGGCGTACAACCGTTCAACCCGACGATGGCGATGATGCAAAGACAGCTCGTTTTCACGTGATGAATTCCTGATAAGAGTGAATACCAATGTCGCTAGTGCTTAGTCTTGCCGGGTAGCTTCGGCGCACTTTGAACCTTCTTTTCCACGGTGTCACCCATGCGCAAACTTTCTAGCAGGGTGCCGATGTTCTCTTCGATAGACAGGTTGAAATGAATCTCTCGGCCTTGCTCGAAGTTTGGGTTGTGGCCCTGTAGTGCCGTTTTCGCGGTCAGGTCGCCAGTGGGTGAATAGTCCAATGTCACTGCCAGGCTATGGTATTGAAAGTCTGACAGAGTATCCAGCACGATCTTTGTTTTGTCTGAGCCCATCAGTAGGTTCCTAGTGGCTTGATTCGGAGTGTAACGTATATGCCCGCCCGGCGGCTCCGCGTTCAGTTGGCCGGCGACAACCCTGATCTTACCTTGGTTTATCTGAACGGGAACTGAACCGCTGATCTGGCCGCTGCTATCAAAGTCATCTCGCCCAAGATCAAGAATCTGTTGCAGGGCCAGTGCCTTGAGTCGTAACTGGGCGAAGCCGCTGAGCTGATTCGACTCAAAGTGAAATGCTGTTGATGTCGCCTCACCCTCGAACAAACGGGCGGTTAGATTTTGGCCCCGAGCCTCGAGCTGCTGCGTAGCGCTATCTGCGGTCACATCGAAACTGGCGGTAATGTCGGTGATAGGAATGCCGATGTCCAGCGTTTGAAGCCTAAGTTGGGCTGGTTGCGAGGAGATTATCAGGGGCCAGCCAGCGAGCTGCAGATCAAGAAACAACCCGAAGACCCGATAATCATCATAGTTGAAAGCGGCATTTTTCAAGCTGATTGTTGACGCCACATTCGTGATCGCAGGAATAGATGAGTGGCTGTCCCAATTCACCTGGGTCTTACCTGTAACCGTGCCTTGATGGATCTGCAGGGAATCTACGGCCGTCAGTTGCGGCAGTTTTGCCAAGCCAAGTAGCGACGTGTCGAAGACCGCTTGGGCTTCGCCGACGCCCTTGACGAAGTTTTCGCGGACCACGACATCACGCAGGGGCACGCCAAATGCTCGTGTGCTTTGGCTGGTGGCGAGCAACACACTATCCATGAGCGTGAATGCCATGGTGGCCTGCAGAACAGATTGGGTGGCCTCGGTGACGGTGACATGGGCAGTGCCCTGCGCCGAGCCTGCGAGATCACTGTTGGACAGGTGGGTATCGGTGACTTCCAGTACATAATCAAAGCGGGCGCCAAGCCTGCCATGAACCTTGAGGGTTGGAATTGCGCAATCAAAATGGTCGGTCAGGTGGCAGCTGGTGCCTTTGTCGACGTTAATCTGGCCTTCAACCAGATCCTGGTTTGACAGGTTTATCACGAGAGCCCGGTCTAGATGTGCTGTGTATCCCGCGGCATTGTGCGTGGCGCTGATGACGAGGCTTGATTCACTAGACAGTGCTGTCGTGCCAGCGGCAAGACCCCATTCGCCAACGGCCTCGACGCTTAGCGCCAACGTGCCGGTGCGCCAGATGTCGGCGACTGTGGCAGGCGTTGCCGCGGGTACCGCCATACTGAACTCGACTTGAGCCTGAGACAGGGCTAGTGAGCCTGTGGTGCCAGCGGGCAGGTTTGCCAGGGGCAGGGTTGTGGTCAATCGCCCGAGGTTGATGGTGCCGGTGAGCAAAGGTGTCGCGGTATTGGCTGTGCTCACATGCCCGTCCAGAATCCATAACGCCGGCAGTGCCAGCCCGAGTGCTTCAGTGACAGGCAAAGGGCTATCGGTCGCTGTGGCTTTTGTGGCGTCGGCGACAACAGTCAGCGCCAGCTCATCAGACGCGATCAGCAATTCAGCCTGCACACCATATTGCTGAACCGTCATCTTGGCCTGAACGTCTGAAGCCTGCCGCTGCCAGTGTAAACTGCCGGTCAGACAGCCATTGTCACAGTAGCTGTAACTTTCGACATGGCCTTGCTCGGGTAGTGCTGGCAGAGCAGTCGTGAGCCTCTCGCGCCATTCACCAACGGTCACAACGGGTGTGCTCAGTTCTTGGTCTAGGCGTTCAACCTTCAATTGCTTCAAATCTAGCCGCCAGGCATTTGCCCAGGGTGTCAGCGGCGAGATTTTCAGATTATTGATATGGAAGGTTTCAGTGGGTGACCGTAGCGTCAGTTCATCGATCACCAGCGGCAACCGCGCTTGCCGCGCCAGAGTCGCTGAGACTAACTCGATGTCGGTGCCCGCCAGTAGTTCGCGACCGACAACAATCACCAAGTGGGGCATCTTGTACCAAGCCAGACCGCCGCAGGCAATGAACAGCAGCCCTGCAAATCCGATGTAACGCAAGATAGTTCCTGACATGAGACGGTTAACCGGTAGGGTGAGCCAATGAGGCAGCCAATGAGGCAGCCAATGAGAGAGCCAATGAGACAGCCAATAATAGCGTCATTATGGCAAATCTCGAGCTATACGGGGAGCTGTCCTCCCTATCCAAGAAAGATGCTCTCTACTGAGACAACGGTCGGCACTGGCGGGATCTTGATACTGGCACCGCCGGTTATTCGTATTGGTTTTTGCGCTCCGTGCGTAACATCACATCCAGTTGATCAACTATTTCAGCCCAGTCAGCATCTTCTGCCTTTGCCTGCTGCAGGAAATTCGCCTGCGAAGCGCGCCAGAAACTCGCCTCGTGCAATTTCACATGATCAGGCAATGGCGCATGTTGCCTGATGAAATCCCGGATCTCCCGATCAGTGTCACCGAGCCCCAGTTGCTCGAACAGGTTGGTTAACGAATGGTAATGGTCGCTCATTGCTGCGTCTCCTTGCGTTTGATAGATGGATGCCTGTCGCTGGCTCTGGCTGTGCGGCGCGAGAGATATTCAAGCCGTCAAGACAACCCAGTTCTTTGGGCTAGGTTGTTGCCAGGCTCAGGTCGTTGAAGATCTATCGCTCTGCTTCGGCTGCTGCAGCAGACCATGCTCGAGGGCCATGATATCTGCTCTATGAAGGCGGTTTCTTGATTCAGTCGACCTGCTGCGAGTTTAATCAATGAGGGATAGGGGAATTTATTGGAATCGGTAAGCTGGCCGCCATTTCTGAGCTCAGCAATCCAAGACTAGGTGCAGTAAGCTGCAGCAACAAAAAATTTTGGACGAGTCACAACATGCAACCAACACCCATAGGAACACCCGGCAAGCCCTGGGACGAAAACGATAAAGCAGCCTGGCTCGCGAGCCAATCTATACAGCGCGCCTATTCAGAGGAGGTCGTGGCGCAGCTTGAGCTGCTGACAGACACGTTTGAGCTTGACCGTTATGGCGCCTTGTCTTATGCCCCAGAGCGATACCCGCTGTACTTGTTGAAGACTCGACAATGGGGCAGTCATAAGCCCAACATCTTGATTACTGGCGGCGTCCATGGTTATGAGACCAGTGGCGTGCAAGGCGCGATTCGTTTCGCGCAAACGCAAGCACGGCAGTTTTCTGAGCGGTTCAACTTTGTGATCATGCCCTGTGTCAGCCCTTGGGGTTATGAGACGATCAACCGCTGGAATTCACGGGCAATGGACCCTAACCGATCATTCGTCAAAAATAGCCCGGCAGAAGAAGCCGCAGCGGTAATGGCCTATCTGCAAAGTGCGTCAATGACTTTCCTGGCGCACTTCGATTTACACGAAACCACTGACTCCGATAATTCAATTTTCCGCCCGGCGCTTGCGGCTCGAGATGCTATAGCGCAAAAGCACTGGGACATCCCTGACGGATTCTATACAGTGGGGGACACCGCCAGACCGGCTGTTGAGTTTCAAGCGGCGATCATTAAGTCGGTGGAGCAGGTCACCCACATCGCGCCACCGAACGACGGTAAAATTATTGGCGAGACGTTGCAGCAACACGGAGTCATCAACTACGACGTAGGGGCTTTGGGTTTAGGTGTTGGTGTCACCTCAGCGAAATTTGTGACAACAACCGAAGTCTATCCCGACAGTTTCAAGGTCACGGCGGAGACCTGCATTGCGGCCCAGGTTGCGGCAATCACCGGTGGGCTGACTTACTTGAGCGAGCGTGCTTGAGCGAGAATGCCGGCCGAGTGTGAGCCATTCGAGGATAGTGTACTTAAGTCGCCGGGTCGGCATCAATCAGGGAGTGCGAGTGACGCTGGAGACACAACTCCAAGGGCGTGATTTGAACTTAACCTTGCGGTTATTCGGGCATAGGTTGCGTTGATAGGGCCTCGATGGTTGATTGGATCGAAATGGGAAGACACCGTCAGCAGAGCCAGCAATCTGTTGCTAACGCCCGCGCCACTGACCCCCTCGCCATTGATTCCCATAGATTTTATCTGCGATTCAAGCGTACTGTGAGTCAGTGTTGATACCGTGTTTTCAATAGAGGTTGCTCACTGTCGTTCCTCGTTCCTCGTTCCTCGTTCCTCGTGATTGATAATTCACCATTCACCGACAATGACGCTTGGTGACGCTTAGTGGGCTTCCATTTATTTTGATAATGGAAAGTGCCGACGACTAATCAGGAGTACCAGGTTATGGCGCAGTACAACTGCCCCCGATATTCGCACACGTATATCACCTATTTACTTCTCACAGGCGCAAACATCATATTATGTGCCAAACGATCCTTGTGCAGTGCCTATGACATAAGTTGTGTGAAGTATATTCTTAAGTGTAGCGTTTAACGCAACTCGGCCAGTTCTCGTGTCAGTTTCTAATAAATTCTAACGATCATGGCAGCGCCAGCGCCAGCAGCGCCAGATATGGCGATGAGCCCAGTACGCATTTTTCGCCTCTCCAGCTCATCAATCATCATGCTGAGTATATTGACGCCTGTTGCGCCCATTGCATGGCCCATGGCGATGCCGCTGCCATTTACATTGTAGCGGTCGGGTGGCACATGAAGTTGCTGAGCAAAGTTCATTGCTGTTGCGGCAAACCCTTCGTTGAATTCCCATAGGTCTATGTCTGTCCCATTCAATCCGGTGCGTTTAAGTACGTCTTCCGCTGCAGCATACCCACCCGTCAACCCTTCAATAGCGGCAGCTCGCTTGGTAGAGAAGCCGATAATTTCCGCTCGCGCTGGGATGCCTAGGTTAGACGCCATTTCACGAGTCGCCAGCAACGCCAGTGATGCACCATCGACCATCCCCGGAGAGTTCCCGGCGTGGTGGTGATGGGGAATGTGGCTAACCTCTGGAAATTGTTTGCAAAGCATGTCGTCAAACCCTTCTGCGCCTATATTCTCAAAAGAGGGGCTGAGTTTGGCCATGCTTTGAATCGATGAGCCAGGACGAATTAATTCATCATCACTTAACAATATTTCCCCACGCGCGTCTCTTACGGGAACTAGAGAGCGCTTAAAGTAACCATTCTCTGTGGCCACTGCCGCTTTGTTGTGGGATGCCGAGGCATAGGCATCCAGATCTTCTCGAGAGTATCCCTGCCGTGCAGCGATAAAGTCAGCGATAACACCGTTAGGCACAAAGGGGACTTTTGAGGATACATCGGGGTCGGTGAATAGAGGTCCATTGTCTGACAGGATAGGTACTCTAGACATGGATTCTACACCGCCAACAACATATAACTCGCCTTGACCCGAAAGAAGTTTGGCTGCCGCCATTGAGCAGGCGGTAATACCGGACGTGCAATAGCTGGTGAGTGTCGTGCCTGAACCTCGAGTTTGCCAGTCTGAGTAGAGCGCGGCTGTGTGTGCTATGTTGCCACCCTGGTCGTTTAGTTGCCCCACGCAACCCAGGATGACCTCGTCGACCCTGGATGGGTCAATAGCGGTTCTATTCCTCATCTCGTCAAAAAGGTTTTTCAGCAAATCAACGGGTTTAACATGATGTAGTGCGCCCTTCGCGTTGCCCTTGCCGCGTGGAATACGAATAGCTTCGAGGACGAAAATGCTCATTATTGACTCCTGTGGCAGTTTAAAGCGCTGTTTCGTCGCGCTGATTTCGTGTTTGTGCCTCGGCGATATCGCTACCGCGACCCCAGTAAGCATGTGACCCAAAGGGCACCCACTGCGGCAATAGCACCCTGGTTACAGGGCCTTCTGAAATCTTTTTCGCGTCCCAGATGTAAACTTCCGTTTCTTTTTTGTCTCCAACGTAGGCCAATAAATAACCGTCATCTTCATCTTGTGAGTCAGCCTTTGGCGCGAACACAGGCTGCTGCATAAATTTCCCCTCAGGTAGCATGTATCTATCGATTTCCCGTAGTTCTTGGTAGTCAAACTTTTGAATACCGTGGTGTAAGAAAAATGGAATCTCGGGGACTAACGCATTGTAGGAATAGCGATTTTTTATACCCAAATAGGCGGTATTGATCCCGGGAGATTCTGCGCAACTAGGGTCAATAATCCGTTCGCTAGCTTCTCCAGTCTTCAAGTTAAACCGATATTCGGTCAGGCGTGGTTGGGTGATATGGTAGGATAGGAAATAGTTTTGTACCTTTACTCTTGGCGTGTCCGCAGGGACCGTAGGTAACGGATTAAGCTGCTTGTAGGCATATGCAACAATGCAATCGTCTTCTTCCCAAGCATTCACAGTATGCAAAATATAAGTTGGCTCACATTCAAACCATACCACGTCAGCGCCCTGACCATAACGGGGTAAAACACCGAATCGTGACGGCTGAGTATCATCAAATAACAACTTTTTCTTCTCTTTGACTAGCAGGTCAGGATCCCAAAATAGCGGTAGGTCGTGGACTACTGTGAAATTTTCGGTGATCCAGCAGTCATGCGGTAGGCGCGGACCGGGAAGTTCTATGTCAGTGTGGCAAACAAGCGCATTATCTTTGCTGACAACCCCGTACTGCATATAGGGTTTTGCTTTAAAGCTGTAGTTGAAGAATAAAAATTCTCCCGTACGTTCGTCAACTTTTGAGTGCGCTGAAACCCCCTTGGCCCAATCGCCATTGAAATCTTCTGCGCCAATTGTGTGGAAGTCGACAGGGTCCAGCTTATAAGGCTTGCCGCAACGTGAAAACATTGTTTTGAATTCACCGTTATGCAGAACGACATCTGTACCCGAATTATTTTTGAGGCCGTATTCGGCGTCAAACCCATCGCGTAAACCGGGAAACAACCCTTCGCCCGCTTCCAGCTCTTCTAGGAGTCCTTCTGTCATTACCATCCTGTTTCTATAGTCAGCTTGGCCCTGCTTAAACGTCACGCCATGTACCATACCGTCTCCATCAAACCAGTGATAGCGACCACTCAGGGAGCCTTGTATGGGGTTGTGTGAGTTTCGAATATAGACGCCATCGAGATCGGCTGGGATCTCTCCTGAAGCCTGGAGGTCGATTGCCGTGATTTCTTTGTCAACGGGCCCATGATAACTATCGTGAAGATAGTCATTTCCCGCTTCAATCATTTTCAAGGCGAGCGTGTTGTGAATCGTGACACTTGACATGGGACGTACTCTTTTTAAATGTTAGGATCTCCGCTTCCAGTCTTTTTGAACGGCTTGTCATAGAGATCTGTTAGAGTAACTTCATTAATAATATCGGTCAAGCATGGCCATGTATCGAGATGTCTAATGCTAGCGAAGCTAAAAAATATCAATGCTTTTGAAATCCTGGGGGATTACTGGACCTTACTGCTGGTTCGTGAGTTGCTCTACGGGGCATCTACTTGGTCCGATTTTAGTGCTGTAATCTCAATTCCTCCATCTACGCTGAGTAATCGACTCGCAAAGCTTGTGGCTGCAGGTTGTGTGGTTAAAAAAGCGCTGCCAAAGCGGGCTGATGGTACCTATAAGCTGACGGAGGCAGGGAAAAGATTGTTTTATATTATGGTTGTGGCCAGAGAGTGGCAGCTCAGGTGGGACCCGCGTCCTGGCGCGTTCGTCTCTCCTTGGAGGCATGAGTGTGGGGCGCCTTTGCGTTGCAAAACAGCCTGCTTGGCCTGTCATGCGGAGATCCTGACTGAAGATATTATCTTTAATGAAAAAACACCGTTTCATGAGCATGGAAGCACTTTGAACCACAGAACGAGCGCGAAGCCTGGTGCGGATCTTCGCTCGAGTAATGCCGAAATTGCTAAAGCATCGGTCTTTTTAGGCGATCAAAAGGCGCTGAAAGTGATGAGTGCGATTCTTCAAGGGCATTATCGATTTGATGATATTCAAAAATGGACACGCATGCATCCAGCCACCCTGTCTGCGCGTCTTCGCAAACTACAGCTCCTTGGGCTCTGCGTTACTCGTCTTTATCAAGAGTCCCCTGATCGGCTTCTGTACCTGCCAAGTGACGCTGGCAAAGAGCTGATAGCCTTGATAATGGAGCTTATGAAGTGGAGCTCGAGCAGGAAGAAAGAGTCGTCGAATCAGCCGGCGCTGCTCCACAAGCCGTGTGGAGCCGGCTTGGAAACGGATCTCATATGTAGCGCCTGCGAAGGGCATGTGACATACGAAAATACATCAGTTAATCTCTAAACGCCGCTTCAACCTCCAGTTTTGATCTTCTGTTCTGCGCCCGCGTGCCAACCTCCGTTTTAAAATGCTGAAAATGCCAAGCTCGCGCTTCGCTGGCTGAGCCGCATGAGAAGCGCGGCTTGGCCGCTATTTTTCTATCTGTCGGCTCTTTGACTTTCCTCGAATTAGCAGTTCTTGCCCAAATTTAACTTGACTGCCTTCAGTTATAATAGTTAACTCGAAAAAAACAAAGCAGTGAAGTTCATGCCGATTAGCCAAGAAAACAATAGCTCTGCCGCACAATATAGTCCGGCCGATGGATCCGGTTCAGCTAATCTGGTGGCCTTTTGGTTGATGCTAGCCTATTGCCTATCCTTCCTAGATCGTCAATTGCTCGTGTTGATGATTGAACCTATTCAGCGCGATTTAGGTATCAGCGACACCATGTTCAGCCTGTTACATGGTACTTCATTCGCTCTTTTTTACACGATTACCGGTATCTACCTCGGTAAGCTTGTTGATACCAAAAGCCGCGTTAAAATTATCGCTCTCTCAATTTTTCTGTGGAGCTTGGCGACAGCAATCAGCGGGATTTCACGGAGTTTCTTTCAGCTATTTGTCGCGCGTATGTTCGTCGGTGTTGGAGAGGCTGGTCTTTCGCCAGGCACCTATTCTTTACTCTCCGATCTATTTGATGCGAAAAAGCGTTCGCGAGCATTTGCGATTTATGGTGCTGGCATCTACTTAGGTACAGGTCTTGCGTTTCTGCTGGGTGGCAAATTAGTCGGCTATCTTTCAGGCTTGCCGCCGACTGACCTACCCTTCTTTGGCGAGATATACAGTTGGCAGATAGCATTTTTCGTCTTTGCGGCGCCAGGTATCTTCTTGTCGGTATTGTTCTACTTTTTTGTCGCCGAACCCGCGAGGGGCGGCCAAGAGAAGACAGCCGCGGTTAGTGCGCCCGACAACGAATCAGCACCAGTAACGTTCAGAGAGTTTTTGCGTCACTATCGCGCGAACTTAAAGCCTTATCTTGGTCATAACCTTGGATATGGCCTACACATGATGTTTAGTTACTCATTTCTGGCGTGGACACCGGCAATGCTAATGCGAGTTCATGGTCTAGAGATTGGTGATGTCGGGTTATACATCGGCTTGTGTCTACTTATCTGCGGGCCTGCGGGTAGCTTTTCCGGTGCTGCGCTGTCTAATTACTTTCGCGTACGCGGGCTGTCGGATTCCCAATTGCGGGTTAGCGCTATAGGTTCATTGCTATTGGGCATTTTTGGCGCGCTGTCGGCAAGTTTGGACAATACCCAGTTGTCGATAGCAGCGGCAGGAATTGCAATTTTTTTTATGGGGTTACCCGCAGGACTCAACGCAGCAACGTTGCAGACGATTACGCCGCCCCATTTTAGAGGTCAGGCCGGCGCATCTTTTATGCTGGTAGGTAATATTTTGGGGCTAGGGCTAGGGCCGCTACTGGTCGCTCTTCTGACTGATTATGTTTTCTTGGACCAATCAATGGTGCATCACTCGCTTCAGGTATTTGCGTTGATGACCATGCCTCTATCTGCAATTCTACTATGGAGGGTTAGGAGCTACTTCGCCATTGAAGAGGGCGGTGACGATGGAGGTCTCACTGCCGACAAGATAGAAGACAATGTGGCGCGGCTATGATCTTCGCGTCTGAGGATAGAATAAGGTCATGCACAGAAAAAGGCTGGTGGGGTACCGAGACTTTAGATGATTTATTTCTAAACAACGTAGCTAAATTCCCTGACCGTACCGCATTGGTAGATCCTGATAACCGTCTAGAGCTAATTCATGGAAAACCCCAACGAATAACTTATAGGGCGTTGAATCGTAAGGTTACAGAAGCCACTGACTTGTTCATAAAACTTGGTGTTGTAAAAGATGACATCGTCGTGTTGCAGCTCCCCAATATACACGAAGGCGTTGTCATGATCTTGGCCTGCAGTCGTGTTGGTGCTATCGCCAGCCCGGTGCTTGTTGACTTTGCAGGTCATGAACTTGAGCAAATTCTAGGTCATCTCGCGCCGAAGCTATTTGTCACCGTGAACAGATTCAAAAATCGTAGTCTGCTAGCGGAGGCAACGCAGATCTGCCAAAAGCACAAAATCCGCACTGTCTGTGTTGAAGACCTGGATCAATCGCTTTCCGAATCTCAATTAGAAGTCGCTGAAACTGCTATCGCTTTGCATCAGGTGAGTAATGCACTGAATGCTAACGACGTGAATACTATTTGCTGGACCTCGGGCACCGAAGGTTTTCCAAAGGGCGTAATGCGTACTCACAACCAGTGGATGGTTACTGGCAAAGGCTTGAGAGATGGTGCGTCCATACGAGATGGAGACGTGATTCTCAATGCTAGACCGCTAGTCAATATGGCGGCCTTAGGGGGTGGATTTTACTCTTGGCTAATCTGTGGTGGCACATTCGTGCTGCACCACCCACTGAATATCACCCTCGTACTAGAGCAGATTAAGCGTGAGAAGGTCACTCTGACATTTATGCCTCCGGCTTTTATTATTAGCCTACTGCAAGAC
>JABMOJ010000010.1 GCA_013204195.1 SAR86 cluster bacterium | reverse complement strand
TGCGCTCTAACCAACTGAGCTACAGACCCAACTACAAACTTTCGCTTAGCTCGAAACCCGAGAGCTCAGCGACCAACACTTGACTCATCGCATAACTTGCCAATAAGACTTCCACTCCTCGCCTTCGAGCAAGGCGAGGTCGCGTATTATACGCACGCTTGGCGCATTTACAACATCAAGTCATCACAATCATGTGATGACTTTTTTTGCCCTTCTGAATGAGGTAGTAACGCCGGTACAAAGCCGAGGCTCTGGTCAGCTGTAGAGACTCGTCTATAACCTTTTCTCCGTTGACCGATACGGCATTAGATTGAACCAACTTGCGGGCCTGCCCCAACGTCACTTCGCCTCGGGGCGTGACTGCCAGCCCAGACGCGACCAGCGCTTCCAGCAAACCTATCGATCCGTCGGCGACTTGAGTGACGGGCAGGCCGTCCTGCGATAGTTGCTGCATGTCCGCCTCGACCAGGGCCGCTAGCGTGTTTCTAAAAAGCGCCTCGGTGATGCGCAATGCGGCCGCTAATCCTTCATCGCCATGTACCAGTCGAGTCACCGCCTCGGCAAGCGCCTTATGCGCCTCCTGCATGCCTGGGTCCTGCTGATGTGATGCAGCTAGGCGAGCCAACTCTGGATCACCGAGGAAGGTAAAAATTTTCAGATATTGGACAACATCGGCGTCAGAGCAATTGCGCCAGAACTGGTAAAACGCATACGGCGAGGTCTTCTGTCGATCTAACCAGACTGCGTTGCCCATACTCTTCCCGAACTTGGTGCCGTCAGAGTTCGTGATCAAGGGGTAGGTTATCGCGTGCGCATGACGACCATTCATGCGCCGTATCAGATCCATGCCGCTGGTAATATTACCCCACTGGTCACTGCCTCCCATTTGGATGGTGCAGTCATAACGCTGATTAAGGATCACAAAATCGTAGGACTGCAGGATCATATAACTAAACTCAGTATAGCTAATGCCCTGTGACTCATCTTCGAGGCGCCGCTTGACTGTCTCCTTCTGTATCATGGCGTTAACACTAAAGTGCTTGCCAATATCTCGCAAAAAATCAATGACCGTTAGCTGCTCCGTCCACTCAGCATTATCCACCACAATCGCCGATGTCGAACCACAATCGAAATCCAGAAACGCACTGGCTTGCTGCCTAATTTTAACCACAAAATCTCGAACAACGTCCGCTGATTTCAGCTCGCGCTCACTGCTTCGACCACCTGGGTCACCAATCATGCCCGTCGCCCCGCCCACCAATAAAATGGGTTTATGGCCCGCCAGCTGAAAACGGCGCAAAGCCAACAAGGGCACCAAATTGCCAATATGCAAACTATCTGCCGTCGGGTCGAAACCGCAATACACGGTCCTCGACTCAGCTTGCAGATGAGCCACTAAATCCTCCTCACTGCTAACTTGGGCAATCAAGCCGAGCGAGCGTAACTTACCTAAAAGGTCTTGCTGCATACCCATGTGTCGCGCCTCATTCCTATTCATTGGCCTTCAGTGTCACGGGGATCGGGGCAACCTTGCCATAGACGCCCGTTAATCACCTTCACCTGACCGGCGAGGGCGCAAAAATACAGGAAACTCAGATAATTTCAAGATAAATGACCATCAAAGTAGGCCCTAAGCTCGCGATACTTTCCGGCTAAAGGGTTTCCATTTTCCCCTATTTTTTATATAGTTACCGTCGATTTATCACAAACCACAATAATTACTGACGACACCCTAACATGTCTATGGAAGCTTATCCCAAGACTCACTTGAAAATCGCCCTCGCTACCGCGTGCTGCTTGCTGGTCATGATCACCACATTACCTGAGAAACAAGCGCCGGAGATATCTAGAGTCCCCGTGTCTTTGTCGATTCTGCCACATGAGATCGACAGGCATTTCGTCGAGCCCGTCGAACCAGTCGCCGAGGCGATCGACGAGCCCCTCAAGCCGACTCAAACCCGCATTACGATCAAATCCGGGGACAGCCTGTCGGCAATCTTCAGCCGCGCCGGGCTTTCAGCTGGAGAGCTACAAAGGGTCATGGAGCTCGGCAAATCAGTGGCCGTATTAAAACGCATCATTCCCGGCAAAACATTGGTGTTCGAGATTGATCCATCGGGCCAGCTCATCACCTTGAATTACGAAGAAACGCCACTGAAACACTTGGTCATTACCCGCAAGGGTGAACATTTTCAATCCTACTGGCAAGAAGCAGAAGCTGAAACACTGATCTCTTATGGTTCGGCATCCATTACCAGCGACCACCCATCGCTATACCACGCTGGCAAGGCTGCAGGACTATCCGACGCGCTCATCATGAAACTCAGCTATGTCTTTCAGTGGGATATCAGTTTCGCCCTGGATCTGCGCCAAGGAGATTCGTTCTCTGTGTTATTTGAAGACATCTATGTCGATGGTGAGAAAGTCAAAGAGGGTGAAATACTCGCTGCACAATTCAATAACATGGGCAAAGTCTACACCGCCGTCAGGTATGTCGACAGCGCCGGACGGCAAGACTATTTCGCCCCGGATGGCAGCAGTTTGCGCAAAGCCTTCTTGCGGGACCCGGTGCATTTTTCCCACGTTAGCTCAAGCTTCAACCTGAAACGACTACACCCTATACACAACCGCGTGATGCCTCACCGCGGGATTGACTACGCTGCCAACACCGGCACTCCCGTATTGGCCGCTGGCGACGGCAAAGTGAGCGGCGCTCGTCAAAATAACGCCTCAGGTCGTTATGTGGTCATCCAGCATGGCGAGCAATACACCACGAAATATTTGCACCTATCGGCATTTGCGCAGGGAATTCGTTCCGGAAGCACAGTAAAACAGGGGCAGGTTATCGGCTATGTTGGCGCTTCAGGCTGGGCAACAGCCCCTCACCTGCACTATGAATTCTTGGTTGATGGTGTCCACAGAAATCCGCGCACTGTGAAACTGCCTGACGCTCAACCTATCCCCAAGGTTGAGCTTGATCGCTTCGTGCTTTCGACTCAGACACTGCTGGCGAGATTGAATTCAGTCGCTGGAAACACCAACCTAGCACTTTTAGAAACGCCCAATCGCTCTCGCTAGTCGCGCACTGGGCAATCCTCGACGCTATAGGGCTAACACTACGATACTCGATGATGCGGGTTGCTATTGGCGCTACCCTGAGCTAAATCGAGAAGGAGTTACCGCAACCACAGGTTGAGCTGGCATTCGGGTTAGTGACAACAAACCTGGAACCTTGCAGATCTTCTTTGAAGTCCACTTGCGCTCCCGCCAGATATTGGAAGCTCAAGGCATCCACGACCAACGTCACACCCGCGTTCTCAATAATGGTGTCATCATCCTCAACGTCCTCATCGAAGGTGAAACCATACTCGAAACCGGAACAACCGCCGCCCGTCACGAAAACCCGAAGCTTCAATGCGGGATTTTCTTCCTCTGTAATTAGGTTTTTAACCTTATGGGCTGCTGAGTCCGTGAACTTCAGGCCGGCAGGGGTATAGGTTGACACTTCACTCATAGGCTCTATCTAGCATCCATGGCCGGAGAATCAAGCGGCCAACAATAAAAAAGTATGTATCAGGCAGTCTTGGTCTGCACGCCACCTGCGATTGATGGGCCGGGTATTGAAGAAGGCATTGTAGCAGATTTATCCAAAATTCCATGCTGCCGCGGGACAACCTGACCCTCAGCAACCGAACTTTCCGCCGCAGCAAGACTCTTCACACCCGTATTACCTGGGTTAGCATAGACGAGGCTGCCATCAAGCCGACTGCCCTCCACCATTTCGACGAGACTGTAGAACACATTGCCTTCGACCTGCGCATTGACGGCGAGTTCCACATGCTTATCCGAGCGAATATCGCCGAAGACCTTACCGTTGACCACAACGTTGGGGGCACTAATATTACCATGAACAGCGCCACTTTCGCTCACCGTGACTTGCGCATTGGAGCCAACCTCAGCAAAAATATTGCCCTTAACGCAGCCATTGATCAGCAGCTGATCCTTAAAGTGGATATCACCCACAAGCTCACAATTATTTGCGATCAGTGTAATACCGGCATCCTTCATTTTTTTCCCGAACATACTCAATCCTCGCTCAATCGCCACTCGAATGCCTGCTCTAAGCTCTCCACGTTTTGATCCGACGGAAGGACCATCACTACCAGCTGCTCAGGAACAAAGCCCTCAGGAAATTCAACCTCACCTTCTATCTTCTGGAAATACCGAAACCGGAACTTGATCTGGCTCGCATGATCGGCATTTAACTCGTTTAACTGATAACTTTTCAGATTACCGTTCAGCTTGCCCGCCACAGAGACTTCAACCATTCCACGCACGTATTCATGCTTTTCAACGACCTGAGTGAGGTGCAAACTGAAACTAAAGCGACCGGGCACATCTGACACGGAAATATCGAATTGTTCTATACGCAGACCATTTGCCTCGGAGCCCGGCACCATCAAGCCTTTATAAAATCGAATTTCTTCGTTGAGCTCAGCAATTTCGCTTTGCAAAGCCTCCACCGATTGTCGAACCTCTTCGTTAGACAGCAAATCAACCTCGCCGCCTAATTTCTCATGAGCGAGTTCTTGGCGGGTATGCTCCAAGGCTTTTTCATTCCGCGCCAAAGATTCCAAAAGGGCATCTCGCTCCGCCAGCACCCCACGTTTGGCCGCCAAACCTTCATCCAAACCATAGAGGTAGGCCAACCCGCTTAGCGTTGCCAATACCACCAGACTCAAACTGAACACTCCGAATCGGTACCAGGGCCTGTGCGGCACCACAACC
>JABMOJ010000009.1 GCA_013204195.1 SAR86 cluster bacterium | reverse complement strand
CGGCGAATCTTGATGAGTAGATCTCTGGTTGACCTAACAGAGCGTCCACCTCAATCCCTGAGTCGTCGGCGATCGCCGCAAGGCCACTAATTTGGGCCGCATGTCTGGCTTTGATGATGGCGTTTTCGACGAAGGTTGTACCCGTTTCTTCAGGGCTCGGAATGCCGAGTTCAGCTTGGGTCACCAGATTGAAATGCGGGGGTAGATGGGCCAGCAGCTCGGCGACCTTCTTTGCATTATTGCTGGCGAGGACAATTTTCGCGGTTTGGTTCATACAAGGACTCGGGTCTCTCATGACGATGACTGTTGGATAGGCTGCTAGTCGGCCTGTTTAAGGTATCAATTACTGGTAATAGTCGCGGCCAAACTCCAGCAGGTAAGTTGCCTCACTGCCCTGGGGTTGAATGGAGATTGAATAGCGCAAGGTGTCGCGCTCGTCGACCAACTGATTCGCCAAATAGTAGATGGCATTGGGCTCCAAAACCTCAGTAAAATCGAGAACAGACTGCTGGTTCAATAAATTAGTGACCGTCCCGTGAATGTTTGCGGTGACGGGTTCGCCCTTCTCGTCGCCCTTCTCGTCGCTCGTCTCGCGAATCGCAATATTGGTTACCATCCGGTTGTCGGCACGAATAATACCATGCAGCTTGGCGACCTCGGCGGGAATCAGGCGGCTGCTCAAGGTTGTATAGTGAATGTCATACCCTTGCCATTGAATAGGCTGGTCTGCCTGGCAGTGGTTCCAGCTAGCCACTGTCAGCAACACGAACAACCATTGGCTGCGCGTTAGCATCGCTGAATCCAGGTCGGCAGTGAGCCTGGCTGGATGATACGCACGGATTTGTGAGACTGGTTTTGGCCCTTTTCGACCAACACACGGGTCTGAGGCACAGAAAACAACTTACCCAGAAATTTTTTCAAATACTGATTCGCCTTGCCGTCAATGGGCATCGCCCGGATTTTAATTTTAAGTTGCTCGGCGCCGACCTCAACATGATCAATGCTTGATTTCGGAATGACCTTGATTTCGAGAATGAGATCCTCGCCGTGCCAGCGAAACATGCCCTTTAGGGCAGTCCAATAATGATACCCGGAGGAATACCCAGAAATTGCGCCAAGGGTGCTATGACCAGATAATTATCGATTAAATTCAGGCCCACAAAGACCAGGATAATGGAGAGGTCAAGACCGCCCATGGGGGGCAATAATTTTCTCGCCGGGGCGCAGATCGGCTCAATGATCTGATAGACCAGATTCAGCGCCGGGTGGCCAGATTGTGGCGCAATCCAACTGGCGATCACCATCACGACCAAGGCGATGAAGTAGATGTTGAAGATCGTCGAGAACATACCGAGCAAGACCCAAGCGACATAAAGCACTGAAAACGTTGGGTAGCCAGCCAGCGTCATGATCAATATGACCGCGACCATTTGAACGCAGAAGGCCACGGCCAGGGTCGCGAGATCAACCCCCATGATGGTGGGCAACAACTGTCGGAAGGGACGAATTACGGGATCGGTGAGTTTGACAATGCCCTGGCAGACGGGATTGTAGTAGTCCACTCGGGAAATTTGCATCAGCAAGCGCAGCATCAACAGAATCATATAGATGCCGAAGGATGATTGAATCAAGTAGATACCGGCGTTCGCGAGATTTTGTTCCATAGTGTTCCTAATCCGTGCTCTACCTGAGCATTTCTGGTGCGCGTTCTCGGCTGGTGAGTCCAGGCTCATCAGCGGGTAATGTGCGAATGTTACTCGAATTATACCCGCGGCTGTAAAATTTTGCGCACCACGCCGCGTTATTGGGCGTCCTCAGGCACCAGGGTCGAGTCGCCCTTGCCTGGCCGTTCGCCAAAAATGGCGGTTCCGACTCTGACCCAGGTACTGCCCTCGGCGATGGCGGCTTCTACGTCAGCTGACATGCCCATAGACAATTGGTCAAAACCCGGCAGATCGGCGCCATAGTGTTGCTGGGCCGTGTTGAGCAGTTCGCGAAGTTGGCGAAAAGGTCGCCGTTGGGCATCTAAGGTGGCGGCGGCTTTGGGTATCGCCATTAATCCGCGAAGCGCCAGGTTAGGTAGGGGCAGAATCGCGTCGATCAAAGGCATCAGATCGGCGGCCAATACCCCCGCCTTGGAGTCTTCGGCATCGATATTGACCTGAAGTAGAACATTCAGTGGCATCCGAGCAGCGGTTCGCTGATTGGCCAGACGGGTGGCAATCTTGCTGCTGGAGAGGGTGTGAACCCAATCAAAGTGCTCGGCGATTGGCCGCGTCTTGTTCGACTGGATAGCCCCGATATAGTGCCACTGGGGAGCGTCAGTGTCTGTTTCGCCCAAGGCCAGAATCTTATCCAGCGCCTCCTGCAGATAGTTCTCACCGAAGTGGCGCTGGCCTTCGGCGAGAGCTACCTGGAGGTCAGTAATAGGCCGAGTCTTACTGACTGCCAGCAGCGAGACCGTATCGGCACCTCGATTGTAGTGCTTGGACAGTTCGACGATTTGTTGCCGGACTCGCGTCAGATTCTCAGCAATGGCCTCGTGATGATGGTCGATCGTTCGCGTGGTGCTCAAGAGTTCACTCGATCCTTTGTCTGGTGATGCGGTTCAGCTTTTTGCCCTTTTATGCTACCCGTCAGATTTTATTACCGGTGGGCTACAGTCCATCGGTGCAACGGTGGTGTATTCGCGCATTCGATAATACTATTTAGCCCTTTAGCCTGCGGTGACCCGCCAGGCGTTGGCTCCGAGCATCCAATCTGTCGTCGTGTCTTCTCAGGCGTCTGTGTCAGGGCCGGCGAGCCGCGTAGACGGCCATGCAGCATGCTGCTAGCCGATAAGTCTCTCGATGAAGGTCGATTTCATGGATATTACAGAACTGCTCGCTTTTAGTGAGAAACAAGGGGCGTCAGACCTGCATTTATCTGCCGGGTTGCCGCCAATGATCAGAGTGGATGGTGACATTCGGCGCATCAATTTGCCAGCCCTTGACCACAAAGAAGTCCATTCGTTGATCTATGAAATCATGAATGACAAGCAGCGTAAGGACTATGAGGAGTTTTTCGAGTGTGATTTCTCCTTCGAGATCCCCGGTATAGCCCGCTTTCGAGTCAACGCATTCAACCACAATCGTGGTTCCGGCGCTGTTTTTCGGACCATCCCCTCCAAGGTCTTGACCATGGATGATCTAGGGATGGGGCAGATATTCAAGAGTATCGCAGAAACCCCCCGCGGCCGGATCACTGTTACGGGACCCACGGGCTCCGGCAAGAGCACGACCCTTGCAGCCATGATGGATTACATTAACGATAACCGTTATCAGCATATTCTGACTGTGGAAGATCCCATCGAATTTGTTCATGAGAGCAAAAAGTGTCTGATCAATCAGCGCGAGGTGCATCGTGACACCTTGGGTTTTAACGAGGCGTTACGGTCGGCTTTGCGTGAGGACCCGGACATTATTCTGGTCGGCGAGATGCGTGACCTGGAGACCATCAGGCTAGCGTTAGAAGCGGCGGAAACTGGTCATATGGTATTCGGTACGCTGCATACCTCGTCTGCGGCGAAGACGATTGACCGAGTCATTGATGTCTTTCCGGCGTCAGAGAAGTCTATGGTGCGCTCCATGCTGTCAGAGTCGCTATCAGCGGTCATATCGCAAAATCTGCTGAAGAAAATTGGTGGTGGCCGGGTCGCGGCTCACGAAATCATGCTTTGTACCCCAGCGATCAGGAACTTGATTCGAGAGGACAAGGTGGCGCAGATGTACTCGGCGATTCAGACGGGCGGTAAACTGGGGATGCAGACCCTGGATCAGTGTCTGCGTGCACTTGTCGACAAGAAGCTCATTAGTCGGGAGCAAGCTCGAGAAAAAGCCAAGATACCCGATGATTTCAATTAAAGTGAAGTGAGGTCCCATGATCGATTTTGATAAACTATTGAAGGTGGTTGTCGAACAGGGAGCCTCTGACCTATTTATTACCGCCGGCTTGCCGCCCTCGGTGAAAGTCAGCGGACGTATGCTGCCTTTACTGAAAACCCCCTTAACGCCCGAGCAAGCCCGCGAAATGGTTCACAGCACCATGACCGAAGCACAGATTCAGGAATTCGAGGCTGAGCGGGAGTGCAATTTCGCTATCCACTCGCCTATTGCGGGACGATTTCGAATCAGCGCTTTTTATCAGCGAAATTTTGCGGGCATGGTCTTGCGGCGTATAGAAACCCATATCCCCAGTGTCGATGACTTGCAATTACCGGCCATTGTCAAAGATCTGGCCATGTCGAAGCGCGGCTTGCTTATTTTTGTGGGCGCCACCGGTACCGGTAAATCTACATCGCTGGCGGCCATGATTGGTCATCGCAATGCCAACAGTAAGGGTCATATCATCACAATCGAGGACCCCATTGAATTTATCCATGAACATCGGGGCTGTATGGTGACCCAGCGTGAGGTGGGTGTGGATACACCAAGTTTTGACGTGGCATTAAAGAATACCTTACGTCAGGCTCCGGATGTGATTATGGTGGGTGAAGTACGAACTCGTGAGACCATGGACTATGCGTTGACCTTCGCTGAGACCGGACACCTTTGTCTGGCGACTCTGCATGCCAATAACGCCAATCAAGCCCTGGATCGAATTATCAACTTCTTTCCCGCGGACCGCCATAGCCAGGTCTGGATGGACCTATCGTTGAATTTGCGCGGCATGATTGCCCAACAACTGTTGCCAACAATTGACGGCAAGGGTCGTCGGGCGGCCATTGAAGTGTTGATTAATACGCCACTGGTGGCCGATATGATTCGCAAGGGCGAGGTACATTCCTTGAAGGAATTGATGGGCAAGTCGAACGAGCAAGGGATGCAGACTTTCGATCAGGCGCTGTACGCGCTGTTTCGAACGGGAGACATTACCTACGAGTCGGCCCTCGCTGCGGCGGACTCTGCCAACGATTTGCGGCTGATGATTAAATTGGCGGGGAATGGCCCTGTGG
>JABMOJ010000107.1 GCA_013204195.1 SAR86 cluster bacterium | reverse complement strand
ATCGGAATGCCCTTGGCCCTTGCCCAGTCGCTGATATCCACAAGGTCCTGCCAAGCGGGCAACAAGCCGCCTAAGGGCCGGGCAGGTAGCTCCAGAATAATCACGCCGGGCACAGCACCCAGCGCCAAAAAATCTTCCAAGGTCAGCAGCCGGTCACGGATAAATTCCGGCCCACCGAACTGCAACCTTTTGATATTGTGCAGGAATTGATAGCCCATATGTTCGGCAAACTCGAGATGGGCGCTGGGATGCATGGCGACGGTATAATTTCGTGTTTGATCACAATAGACCCGCAGGGCAATCTGTTGCGCCATGGTGCCCGACGGCATAAAGACCGCCGCTGGCTTACCAAACTGGGCGGCGACCTCTGCCTCAAAGGCCTCAAGGTAGTCACCAACCCCATACACATCAGGGCCCTCGCTGCCATCGAGGGAGTCGGCAATCTCGCGCAGGCTTTCAGCAATAGACTGCTGCACGCCATGGCCTGGCAAACGGTTGGTACACCGATTAAAGAGTGCTTGCGGATCAACCATTATTCACTACCATTTCGTCGACGAGCACCCGATTTCTGGCGCCAGTCGCTAAAGCGCGAATGAACCCCACGGGTGAAGATTGCCGAATAGTCCTCAAGGACATCGACACCATAGAGAATCATCACGATCAGCACAGAAAGCTTGATCGCCACCATTTCGCCCACAATGGGAATGCACACCCCCACCGCGGCCAACGCCCAGATAGTGGCCGCAGATGTCACCCCAACCACGATGCCATCTTTCGCCAGCATGACCCCGGCGCCGAGAAAACCAACACCCGTCACAACTTGACCGATAATTCGGGACGGGTCGGTGACGGCACTGGTTAAGTGCATGGAGAGCGCTATAAACAGATAGGTCCCCAGCACAATCAAGGCCGAGGTTCTGATCCCCACAGGTTTACCGCGCAATTGTCGTTCCAGGCCGACAATCAGACCACATAAGATCGCAGCACCTAATTCAGACCAGGAAAATGGCGCAACAGTAAAAATTTGATCGATATTCATAACTATATCCGAGAGTTCATATCAGCAGGACGCCACCTGGAATATCAGGTCAGTTGATCTAACGCAGCGATCAAGGCGCTAATATCCGCGGCATCATTATAGTGCGCCATGGACAGCCGCAGAACACCCTTGTCAGGTTCAATGCCCACCGCCGCGAGGATTCGAGGCGCATAAAAGTGCCCAGCCGAGCACAAGATATTGGCGGTACACAATTGTTGGGCTAAAACCTCAGGATCAACGTCTTTGACGTCCAAAGCCAGCAATGGACAGCGATCCGCATCAACGGTTCTAGCACCTAGCAACCGAATGTTTTGCCGGGTCGTTAAGTAATCAAACAGTGGTTTGATGATTGCATTTTCATGGGCGTGCCAGAGCCCACTGACATCACGGCAGGCCTGGCCGATATCCGAACTCATGTTGTGATGCGCCGCTAACGCCTGGATATAATCAAGTACCGCGCCTGCGGCACCGACCTGAGCATGGTCAGGACCCGCCGGCACCATCCGCTCGGCAACATCGAGAGTCTCCTTGAAAAAATGACCCTGCTTTGGCAATTGTGCTAACAGACCCTCACGGATGACCATGACACCCTGGTGTACTGAAAATACCTTATATAAGCTGAACAGATAAATATCGGCACCCAACGCGCCAACATCAGGAATGTCATGGGGCACATAGGACACACCATCCACCAGACTAAAGGCACCATGGGCTTTTGCCAGCTTGACGATTAGCGGAATATCGTTGCGAGTACCCGTAATATTCGAGCTGTGGGGCACGCAGATTAATCGCGTGCGCGCATTAAAAAGTGCCGGCAAATTTTCTGTATTCAGCAAACCTGTATCCGGTTCAACCTGCCATTCAACAATATGTGCGCCTGCCGCGACCACTGCACGGCGCATGGCCCCGGTGTTCGACTCATGGTCCTGATTGGTGACGATAACCTCATCGCCAGGCTGCAGCCACTCGCGAAAGGCGTTCGCCAAAACGTAAATATTCTGGGTCGTCGATGGCCCAAAACCCAACTCGTGTTCCGCCACGTTGAGCGCTGCTGCCCACTGCCGCTTTGACGCTTGCATGCGCGCCTGCCCTATCTCGCTCACAGGGTAGGGATTCCCGGGCTGCACCTTACAATTGGCGTAGAAGTCGGTCAGCGCGTCAATGGACTGGCGGCATGGAAAGGATCCAGCAGCGGCATCAAAAGCATGTCCTGCAACCCGATGGGCATCATCAAAGGCAGGGAACTGTTGGCGGACAAACGGGATATCTAATTTCATAATGACGGCTGTTGGCGAACGAAGGCCCATACTCTGGCATTTACCTGAACATTTCCAGCGAGGATTGACGCCAAGATCACTTCAGGGATTAATCGATTCACTCACCGATTCACTCACCGATTCCTTCACCGATTGATTGAGCGCCCAATCATAGCCAACAAACCGGATCTTCAGACGACCACTACGCAAGGCCTGAACCTGGACCGCAGTCAAACCAACCGCATCACTGTAATGGATAAAAAAGTCTTCCAGGCGACTGTAACCCAACCAACCTTGCTGAAAATCCTCACGATACCATTTGAAAATGGATGAGACCTCGAGGCCATCGGCGCCTGGTCGGTTACGGCTTGGGTCCTGCAGGAATCGTCGAGTCTGATCCTCGAGCTGACTTTCAAGTCGAGTCTCATCATAAGCCTCGGCACGTAGTGCCGGGCAACCGATGCTCGCGCAGTTAACCGCGAAGTGGATCCTCGGTTCTTGATAACCATTGTCGCCACGAATAAGGTCGTGCTCAATATTGTCCAGCGATAACGTTTCCTCTAACAGAGGAATGAACGATCGGCTCCATGGCGAGCGAAAAAAACTACCCAGATCCTTGATGGATGTCAGATCCGGATAGGCCGTCAACACCAACTCCACCGTCCAGGCATTATAGGCATTGATCAAAAATGCCAGCTGTGCCGGTTGGCTCAGACTGGCAAACGTGTCTTTTTTAACCAGCGCTAAGGACTGCAGATAGGCTGACAACTTCACACGTTCGGCCAGCATGCCAGCATAGTCGACACTGGTGCTTCGACCATCGGGGGTATCAACGACATGGGCGTGAAGCAGCTGATCCCACGGGGCATGACTCACACTTGTCACCGATTCGGCCCTGGCGCACAGAGCAAAGGACAAGCCAAGCATCAAGACACACAGCATGCCGACCCGTTGGCGCACAACCCAGCGGTCTAATAACGTTAGCTTCACGAAGAGGCACCCCTAATGAGTAATTGGACTGAGGATACTACAGTATTTTGCCGCAACTTGACGATTAAACAGACAATGGGCCAAGCAGCCAGTGGCGCATATCAAGCGCATCCATCTGCCCCTTATTCATCCAACGAATAAGATTGATAAGCCACCGGTACAGCACCACCTTGTCGAACAATTTGTCTGAATTGCTTGATGTCCATGGCCCTTCGCGGTCTCAGCCGCCGGTCTGGGACGATCGCACCGAGCCGTGGGGAGCGTCGAAAATGCACTCGACGCTCTTTTTTATCACGCTTTTCCTGGTACGCGGGCAAGCTTGCATCGACGATTTCCTGAACGTAGCTCTCACAACCCGCCTCTGTCAGACGAATCAGATAAGCCATTGCTACTGACTCGGACACATCATTCTTAATGACATGCTCCCGCCCCGACATCAGCCCACGTGCCCGGCGTTCGTCAATCCGGAACAGTTTAGCTAATTGCTGACAGGCCGTTGCCTCATCGACTTCGCCAGTCAAACCACCACTATATATTACCCGATAGCGTTGTTCGTCCATGTCACGCCGGTCACCTAGTCCTTAAGGATCGACCACGATAATAAAAATCACCGGCCTGTACTATTCTCGACCGCAGATTCCAGACCAACTGTCTCGTCAGGCAGATGTTTGGCTGTCAGCAGTGTTTCGATCCAAACTAAATCGACCCGTACCCAACGCGCTAACCATCAGCAGTCCCGCGACGATACCCATGTTTTTGAAGAAGTTCTGAGTCTCATGGGCACGCTCGGCCTCGGCAACTGCCCAAAAATTATGCATGTAGACACTGATCACAACGGTCAATAGCGCCAGCACCAAGGCGGCCCACTTGCCTTTAAAACCAACAATCAGCGCGGCCCCGGCCCCCAGCTGAATGATGATCGTGAGCACTAACAGAAACGGTATCAGGGGCACCTGATGGGCGGCCATGTAGTCACTGGTGCCGGCGAAATCATTCACCTTGCCTAGCCCCGGCAGAATAAAGTATAGGCCCATCAAAAATCGACCCAACAGCAGACTCGTGTTCTCAATGTATCCTGTCATTATGCTTCCTATCATTGATGAGCGACCAGGGTCGGCCATAGCTCCTTATTGAAGACTAAAATGCCGACTCAAAGGCAGGCTTGCACTGCCGGACGCGCCGACACTTGTGAGTGCCAACGCCACAGGTGTTTTAACTCATCACTGGGCTGCAGCGCAACCAACCTAGCGGCGAAGTTCACCGCCGCCAACAAGGAGATATCCGCAACGCTGTATCGCTCGCCGGCGACATAGGCGTGCGCAGCAAACTCATCATCCAGACGTCGATAATAACGTTCAACATTCTTATCACTCATCTCCTTGGCTAACGGATTCTGGGTAAATCGGCCCAGTTTCGCAACGATGGGGCCATTCACCCAGGAAGTGCCAATCTGCGACCAGAGTTCGAGTTCAATCTGACGGTTTCGCATCTCGATAAAGCCCTGCTCAAACGCATCAACGCCGAACAAATTCGGGGTTGGGTATACGCCCTCCAAATAACGGCAGATAGCCACCGACTCGGCTAGGCACCGACCGTCATCCAGTTCCAACACCGGAATTTTACCACTGGGATTTTTTTCAAGAAATGCCGGCGTCTTATGCTCGCCCTTTGACATATCACAGGGCACCGTTTCATAGGCCACGCCCTTCTCGGCAAGGAAGACCTTTACCCGCCATGGATTGGGGGCACCAACAGAATCATAGAGTTTCATCGCATTTTCCTGATTGACCAATGGTTATGATCTCGAGTCAGAGATTCCAGCAGCGCCACAATCGGCTGCTTT
>JABMOJ010000008.1 GCA_013204195.1 SAR86 cluster bacterium | reverse complement strand
GATAGTGCCTCGCTCATTGGAGCGCCGATTACGGCAACGTTGATTGTGCTGGAGTTAACCCAGTCCTATGAATTAGCGGTGGCGGCGATGATCACGGTAATGATCTGTAGCCTGGTGACCCATCGCGTCTTCAGTCTGTCATTCTTTGATCGGCAGTTGCTTGACCGCGGTGTTGATCTTCGAGAAGGCCGAGAGGCCATTGCCATGCGCCAAATGACCGTTGCCGACATCGTCACGCAAGATCACTTGGTGCTTGATGCGACAGCGACCGGTGAACAGGTTATTGCTCTGATGCAGCAGGCCCAACTGACAGAGGCTTATTTATGCGATTCAAGTGGGTTGCTGTTGGGTAAGGTGTTGATCCATCAAGCGCTGACCGCAGCAGACGAGCCTGTGCTTGGCCATATGCTCGTCGCGCCATTGAGGTTCTGCGATACAGACTCGCTAACTGACGCAATGGAGAACACGCGAGGTTTTGTCGGTGAGAGTATTCCGGTAGTGGCCGCATCGGGCAAGCTGGTGGGTTCGGTCACAGAGGGTGACTTGTTTACCGCCGTGATTAGCTTGCAGCAAAAAATCCGTGCGCAGGAGCGCAGCTAAGTGATGCGGATATCTGACGTGACACTAGCCTGGGCAGGTGCTTTGATAAGCACTTTGATAAGTCCTTCGATAAGCACTTTGAAAGGGACTTGCTCAGGGGCTGCGCAAACAAGGAGTGTGCCATGATGAAAGGTTGGATATTAGTGGGTGTCATGCTTGCGGGCCTCGGCCAGTGTGCCTTGGGTGCTGACAACACCGATAGTTTTGAAGCGGGTTTGCGGGCCAAAGAGCGGGGTCATTACGCCACAGCGTTGCGAGCCTGGCAACCCTTGGCTAATCAAGGTGTGGCCCAAGCGCAGAATAATTTGGGGCATATGTCGGAGGAGGGGCTTGGGGTGACTCAGGATTATGCGCGTGCTATGAGTTGGTACAAATCGGCGGCGAATCAGGGGTTGAAAGAGGCGCAGCATAATGTCGGTTTGTTGTACTACCATGGTTATGGTGTGGCCAAGAACACGGGGGAGGCGCTTTCCTGGTTTAAATTGGCGGCTGCACAGAAGCTCGCTGACTCGGAATACATGATCGGCTTGTTATTGCACAACGGTGAAAGTGTCGGTTTGGATTATCAGCAGGCGAAGGTCTGGTTTTTGCGCGCCGCCCGCCAAAACTATGGGCCGGGTCAGCTGATGACTGCGTTTATGCTTCAAGCCGGTGAGGGGCAAGACCCCGAGCCTTTCAAGGCGTATGTTTGGGCGAAAGTAGCCGAGACCAATGGGCTGATCGAGGATGCTCAGGCCATCTACAATTTATCGATGCTGCAGCTCGACGCTGATGATGTCCCCAAGGCCGAAGCCGCCGCATTGCAATGTGTGGCGAGTCGGCTCGCTGACTGTCCTGAATAATGTGTATTTTTCCCGTCAAACGTTAAAGAAGTTGCCCTTCAGGCCGATTGAATAACTAGTCATTAGTCATCATGAGAGCGCGAAAAAATGAGAGTAAACTTCAAAGACCCGATGGCAGGTTACAAGATGGTAGGCCAAGCTGGCCGGGTCGATTACGCTAACCAGGTAGAGTTGGTGCAGATGCTTTTCAGTGCGCTGTTGGAGTCAATGAGCGAAGCTGAAGGGCATATGCAGAGAGGCTCGGTTGAATTGAAGTGTAAGTCTATCGCCCGCGCCGATAAGATTGTTCAAGGTTTGCGTATCACCTTGGATCATGAACGTGGCGGTGAGCTGGCACGTAACCTCGATGCCTTATACGAATACGTGTCAAGACGTTTGCTACATGCCAATTTGCGTAATGATGTGGAGAGTTTACGAGAAGCACGTGGCCTGATGGCTGACATCAGCAGTGCTTGGGAGATGTTGCCATCGGTGATGCTCAAGCAAAAAATGGCGGGTAATTGATTATCGCCGGATTGGCGGACCCCAAAGCTTAACTTCCGGCACGTTAGCACACCAAGATGCCTGGACAATGTCGGTTATCAATGAAGTTTTGCTATCGCTGGAAGCTAAGATCGCCGGTGTGGTATTGAGTCGAAAACGACGTTTTTCAGGGCAGAGTCTTAGCGGTTGCAGTCGACACTTGAAAAACCGCTGAGACTTGCGATAAAACCGACGAAGTCGACATGAGCGGGAACCGAACGTAAAGTTACATAAGTTAATCTGCAAGCCGCCAAGAGGCTGTAGATTCGGTGAATAAGTTCCGCCTTGCTGCGTGGTTTTAGGATGCAAAATTACACGCTAGTTACATGTAAGCAGCGGCCTCTTTTTTTTGAAAAAATCTCATAGCAAACATTGTAAATAAGCGTACTATTTCGTCTTCGTGCCTCGTCGTGGGTTGGTGATTACCACCACTCGGCCTGAAGAAGGTAGATTTTGCTTCATCATCGAAACAGCCATAATCTTGATTCCGAGGAAGTTGTCCTTGGTTCCTCTGATGTCATGCAGGAACTTTGGCAATTGGTAGATGCCGCTGCCCGTGGTAATACCTCCGTCTTAATTCGAGGTGAAACCGGCGCCGGCAAAGAAATCGTTGCGCGTCAATTGCATTTGCTATCTGCCCGCCGCAAAGGCCCCTTCATTGCGATTAACTGTGGGGCTATCCCTGCTGATTTGCTTGAAAGTGAAT
>JABMOJ010000106.1 GCA_013204195.1 SAR86 cluster bacterium | reverse complement strand
TGAAACATCGGCAGCGTCCAAAGATAGCGGGGATGCATGCCCATCTCCCACGTCAACGCGTTATTCGTCGCATTCAAATAAGCGCCGCGATGATGAAACACGACCCCTTTCGGATTCCCAGTCGTGCCTGAGGTGTAATTCAGGGAAATCGCATCCCACTCATCCGCGGGCATCGGCCATTCGAAGTCCGGGTCACCAGACGCCAATAGATCATCGAAAGTCATGGACCCAATCAGTTCACCACTATCGAATAAGGGATCCTCCACATCGACCACCAAAATATCTCGCTCGATTAATTTCAATGCGGCTTTAACGACCTCAGAAAACTCCCGATCGGTAAATAATACTTGAGCCTCGGCATGCTCCAGGATAAAGGCGACCGTGGCGGCATCTAGCCTCGTATTAATCGCATTCAATACAGCACCGGTCATTGGCACAAAAAAATGCGCCTCGAACATCTCTGGAATGTTGGGCAACATCACGGCCACCGTATCACCAGCACCAATACCCCGTTGCGCCAGGGCTGAAGCCATGGTCACACAGCGTCGATACATCTCGCCCCAACTACGCTGCAAGTCGCCGTGAACCGTCGCCGTCGCGTTGGGATAAAGACTCGCGGCCCGCTCGAAAAAGCTCAGCGGTGTCAGCGGGGCAAAATTCGCCGGGTTCTTATCCAGCCCTTGTTGATAAATATTGGTCATAGCATCACCTATCATCCCCCGCTGCCGGGCATTTGTTGGTATTCAGGTACGTCACTCGCACCTGCCACGCGGCCAGTATTACGCCGTGATCTAGACTCGATGCTACCGCAGCCACGCGCCTTTTGCAGCACTGACAGTTTATTGTGATGAATGAGCGGAATTCTCGGTCGAGTCGAACGACCCACGGAAGGAACTCCTGCCGCAGATCCGACCGGATGGCTTATGATCGACGTCAGGACATCCTGGTCTATGGTAAACTGCCGGACCGACCTCAAGACTAAGGGCTGCGCGCAATGAGACGATTACTGAAAGGCATTTGGAATAGTATTACTACGTTGAAAAACGTACTCGGCAATCTGCTATTTCTCGCCGTTACCATCATTGTGCTATTCGCCTTGTTTAGCCGAACAGATCAGGTGCTGATTCCGGAGACCGCGGCCCTGATTCTAGATCCCACCGGTGTCATCGTCGAACAGCGCCGCGCCCTAGACCCCTTTGCTGAATTCATGGGTGGCGGTGAAGATGAACCCGAAACGCTGCTGCGCGACTTGACAGAAGCCATCGAAACAGCAAGCGCCGATCCAAGGATCAAGATTTTAGTCCTCCAGTTGGATGGTCTGCGCGACGTCAGCATGAGTCAGCTACAAACTCTCGGTACCGCGCTGAAAGATTTTAGCGCATCAGGCAAAGAGATCTATGCATTCGCCGACAGCTACAGCCAAAACCAATATTATCTTGCCGCCCACGCCGATCATCTGTATCTAAATGATCAAAGTCTACAGGTTTTCGGCGGTGTATTTTTGACCGGAATGGGGGTTTACCCCACCTATTTCAAAACAGCGCTCGACAAGCTCAAAGTCCAGGTCCATGTCTTTAAAGTAGGCACTTACAAAGGTGCAGTGGAACCTTTCCTCAGAGATGATATGTCGTTAGCAGCACAGGAGGCTAACCTTGGCTGGATCCAGGTTCTATGGGATCAGTATCTTGACCAGGTCGCCGGTCTCCGCGGCATTGAAAAGACCAACCTCAACCAATACATCGATCATTACCCCGAACTTCTCGAAGACGCCGACAGTAACGCTGGGGTACTGGCGGTCGAACAGGGCTTGGTAGACGAACTCATGAGTCGCCAGAAATGGCGCATTCGACTCCAGGATTTGGTGGGCAGCGATGATAACGATTTTCGGCAGGTCAATTTTCGCCATTATCTAATGGCTGCCGCGCCCTCAATCCCAACACTGAATCCGGGCACCAGCAAAATCGCCGTGATCATAGCCAAAGGCACCATCTATGACGGCGAGCAGCCAGCGGGAAGTATTGGCAGCGACTCCATTTCAGCCCTAATCAAGCAAGCCCGCGAAGACCAGAATGTCAAAGCCCTGGTCATGCGCATTGATAGTCCGGGCGGCAGCGCGACCGCAGCCGAGCAGATACGCTACGAGCTCGAACTGACCCAACAGACGGGTAAACCGGTGGTCGTCTCGATGGCGACTTACGCCGCCTCCGGCGGTTACTGGATATCGGCCACCGCCAATCAGATATTAGCCTCGCCCACCACAATTACCGGCTCTATCGGCACCTTCCTGCTGTTCCCAACATTCAACCAGAGCCTCGCAGAGATCGGCGTCTATTCAGATGGCATTGGCACCAATGCACTCAGCGGCGCACTTAATCCCTTACAGAGCCTCAACCCGGCATTACAGCAGATCCTTGATTTAGCGATTAATAATACTTACCAGCAATTTATCTCACTGGTTGCCAGAGGTCGGGATATGACACCTGATGCTGTAGATCGCATTGCTCAAGGACGGGTCTGGGCCGGGACCACGGCACTGGACTTGGGTCTAATAGACGCCATCGGTGGACTGGAAGATGCCATCGACTCCGCCGCAAGTCTGGCAGGACTCGGCGAATTTGAAACCCTATACATTGAGAAACAGCTTTCGCCGAAAGACCTCTTGATCAACGAGTTACTTAGAGGCGGCACTGATGTCGCGGCTCGAGTGATAGATACCAGGAGCCTTAGCCTGGTGAGTCGATTGCGAAGCGAGTTTGATGACCTTCTCCAGATGAGCCGGGAACCTGGCATTTACCTGCAATGTCTTGTCTGTCGTCCTCAGTAGTCCTATAGAGGGATCCTCATGCAGCTTTAACCGCTACCATTATCGGCGACTCTGATGTTCAGCTTCGATTCAGCCTGCCCCTGTTAGCCTAGGGTTCTGTATCAGCTCATTGCGGAGTCTTAGGATGCCAGTCACTCATATTATTCTCATTAGCCTGACGTTTTTAATAACCTCCGTGGCTTGTCAGGCCACGGAGGTTGTTGATATGCCATTGATCACTTACATCACCAACCCCCAAGAGTCCCCGTTCAACCACTGCCACTTCGATCAAGCTCACAAACACGCGCACTGCTACCTACCTGATGAGGTTCATGTCTGCGATCATGAGCCGCAAGCAACCCCTACCGTGGTCTACGTCCAACCCGCAACAATGATCATTCAATCCCGCTACAGCAATGTTTACGGGCCCGTGTATCCGGTCTATTTCGGCAGCCTTCGAGACCCTTACGCGGCCTATGATTACTCCGCCGGTGGTTATTGGGGATATCCTGCAAGGACTTATCCTACCTGGCGCTATAGTGTCCAGAGCCGCGCTGTTCGGCGCCATGCAGTGCAGAAAGACTCCGCCCGCCAGCCAATCAAGGGTTATGCCATCGGTAACCATTCTTCAGCGAGCAGGACCTCAGCCCGGCAGTCAGCTCAATATGATGCCCAGGAGCGTCGCTCTCCTAATGATCATCAACGCCTTGACAGATATGCCAACAACAGTCACCGCGACCCTCAAGAACCTCGCACCCGGCCGAATACCGGTCATGGCGAACCAAGCGCTGAACGGCATGAACAGGCGATCAGCCGTGCCGAGCACCAAAGCCAGCCGATGCGCCAGCGACCACCCCGAGACAAAGCAAGCCGCAACCACTGGCAAGATTCCAAGCGAAACCGTCAGCGCAAGGACCGGTGATACCGTCTTACGGCGTATTCCTGTCGTCGTCAGCCCAAAACGCAGCCACAGCATTACCTAGAATTTCACGGTTCCGGCTCAGCTTCACTTGCCATTGAGTCGGCATCAAACGGCGGTACCGTGACTCATTGAAGCGATTATCAACCAGACAAATGATGCCCCGATCAGTCTCACTTCTAATCACTCGACCGGCCGTCTGTAATACGCGGTTCATACCTGGGTATTGATAGGCGAACTCGAAGCCCTGCCCAGCAGGACCTGACTGTTCAAAGTAATCGCGAATGACATCTCGCTCAATACCGAGCTGCGGCAATCCTACTCCGGCGATGATGACGCCAATCAACTTGCGACCTTTCAGGTCAATGCCCTCACCGAAAATGCCGCCCATCACCGCAAACCCCACTAGCGTCGATTCTTCTAGCGACTCAAATCTACTGAGGAACTCGATCCGTGCATTCTCATCCATTGCCGGTGCTTGCGAGACACAGACGCTATCCGGATAGCGTTCAACAAATTTATCTCGGACCTCTTTGAGGTACGCGAAAGACGGAAAAAACACCATATAGTGACCTGCTCGCTGGGCCACCACTGTGGCTATCGTATCGGCCAGGGCGTACAGGCTGTTGCCACGATCGCGATAGGTGGTGGAGATGTAACTTGTCGAAAAGACGCCCAAATTCTTCGAGTCAAAGGGTGACTCAATCTGAAACCAATTAGCGTCTGCCTCGATCCCCATAAGTGTCTGAAAGTAAGTCTGAGGCATTAACGTCGCTGAAAAGGCAACCGCAGTATTAACCCGACGAAACCCCTCGGCGAGCCCCGGCCCCGGATTAATATTAAAAAGCTTCATCACAACCCCCTGTTGGCGCGCAATCATCAGGCAGTTGTAGTGGTGATCAAATGATTCAGCGATGCGAAGAAAACGCAGACTGTCAAAATACAGCGCCAGAAGGATCTCATTGAAGTCGGCCGCCTGATTTTGCTGCAGCCAGTCTTCCGCAGCCACCGTGAACTTTCGTAGGGCTTGTATCAATCGCTGGGGCAATTCTGGAATAATCCTGTAGCCCGCTTGAACAAAGCCCGGCTTGTCCATTTTTAGCAGCGTCAGAAACTGGGCATTAACGGCCGCCAAACTCCGCGCCATGAGCGGCAATTCTGCGGGTAGCTGGCGTCGCAGCTCAAGGTAGGCATTCTTTTCAATCTCAGCCGAGAACATTTCCCGGCCCCTGTCGACCAGATTGTGTGCTTCATCGATCAGCAATCCATAGCCCTGGTTGACACCATCAAAATAGCGGCGCAGATAGACCGCTGGGTCAAACACATAGTTGTAGTCACAAATGACGATATCTGCGACCAGGGATAAGTCCAATTCAAGTTCAAAGGGACACACCTGGTGAGCCCGTGCTTTCGCCTCAATAACCGCTCGAGTGAGCGCCTGGTCCTCAAGCAACACCTCTTCCATCACCTTACCGAGCTTGTCATAGTAGCCCGCGGCAAACTGACAGTGCTCGGCATCACAGGGCGCACCCGGCGTAAAACAAATTTTATTTTTTGCGGTCAAAGTAATATCTCGCAGCTGCAGACCTTGCTCACGCATATCGGCGACGGCCGCTGCAGCTAACGCTTGACCTGATGTTTTTGCAGATAAAAAGAACAGTTTCTCAAGCGGCCCTGTGGGTAATCCCTTAATAGCTGGATACAGCACGCCCATGGTCTTACCAACGCCTGTGGGTGCTTGCAGGACCAACTGACGACTAGACTGCATGGCCCGATAGACACTCACCGCCATATCCCGCTGCCCCTCACGATACTCGGGATAGGGAAATTCCAGCTGCTCAATACTTTTATCCCGACGGGTTCGCCAGGCCGACAATCGTGCCAGAAAAGCCATCTGCCGCGTCACTAACACTTGATAATAGTCACCTAGTTCTTGCATCGTTAAGGTCTGGGTGAGCAAATATTCAGTGTCATCATCAAGTTGTAAATAACACAGACGCGCGACAACCGGATCGCCAACATTAAGCTCATGCACTCTGCCAAGTAGGTAGGCATACACTTTTGCTTGTCCCCAGTGCAGCCGTTGCAGACTTGCCGGGATGAGTGCGGGGTCAGCCCTAAGCGTCTTAATTTCCTCTACTAGCATCGGCAGCTGAGCAGGGAAATAGCCATCTACCCTACCGCTAACCTCAAGGTATACATCCCCACTCGAGATCAGATCAACGACGCGCTTTTCAGCCACATAATCATCACCCCGTGATTTTTGTACTCGCTGGTGACCACGGATACCGGCCAGTGCCGAACTACGGGCCGAGAATCGAAAATTAATATCACCGCTGCGCTCGGTCTGCTCAACCAATTCGCGTACTGAAATCTTAAAATGGGTGGGTATACCTAGTGCCATTCGACATTCACCAACCGATGGGGAATTTGTGCCGCGGCGAAATACCTTAACCAACGGATTTGATTCGCCTGCAACTTGTCATTCGGCCCTTTGACCTCCGCCAGCAAGTAACTGCCGCTGGCAGGAAAGATGATCAGATCAGGAAAACCACTGCGATTGGCATGAGGGTCCACTAGCAATCGATCAAAAATCGCCTGAAAGTGGCCGATAGGTATGCGTTCAAAGCAGCACTCGAATAACTCAACACTGATATAACCCCAGCTCACAAATGGGTTAGCAAGCCCGGATTTTTGTTCTGCAACCGCCAACACACGCGCTCGCAAATCTGCCACGCTGCCCAGCTCCTGCCGGCGCAATTGCAGTGCTTTTGTTCTGGCGCTGGCAAAGGCAGGTGTATACAGATCGGCTGGACCACGCTGAAACGGATGAAAGAAAACACCCTGCACGGGCGCAAAAATGATGTCCCAATAGGCTAGCCCGAAGATCCCATTAAACAGACTATTCTCCACGTAATACGCCTGATCCCCGGCACACTCAAAGTCCTCAACAACCGCCAACTCGACCCGCTTGCCTGGTTGTCGGTCGAGACTTAAGCGCTGTACTGGATAGTCTGGCAACGGCAATACGGGCAGTTCAGGTCTGTTGCGACTCTCGACTTTTTTCTGCAACCGTGCGGCGAAACCGACAGCAAACTCAAACTCGGCCTCATGGGCTGGTGCCGCCAATATCCGCTCACATAGAGACATCGCGGCATCGACCCGACCCAGATGAGCAGCCAAAATTCTGGCACTGCGCTCTCGAGCAGCGCCACTGGCGGTGTGCTGATAGAGCGACAGCGCGGCTTCATGCGCTTGCTGACGTTCAAGTTGGCGGGCAACCCGGTTATTCATTTTATCCAGCCGACGCTGTAATCCCGGATCAAGGCCTACAGGCAACAATGCTTGGTAACTTCGTAACCCCTCGATATCCTTCGCCAAGATCCAGGCGTCGGCCTGCTCACCCAAGGACCCAAGTGCCAACGCCTGCTCGATCTTTTCCCGTCGATCGAAAAAACGGCTTAGCCGATCGATCGCATAATTTTCGTAGGGCTGTATTCCCAGGTCATTGAGCACAAACTCGGTGAAGTTCTGGTGCAGATTACCGAAAAACAGCAGGCGAAAAACCCTAAGAGTATCCAGGTGACGGGGACGGTATACTTGAAAATCAATCGACGTAAAAAACTCATCCCGGCTGACCGTTGGCACTAATTCAGCCAACAAAGCTTCGCGATTAAGCCCATGGCATGAGGGTCGCAGACGCAGGAGCTCGGACTTCAGTAAAAGCTTCAGCAAGATATCGAGGTCTTCGTCCACACCCCCATCGAGAAATCCGCAGCGAATCAACTCCTCAATCGCGGCATCTCGTTGCGGGATCTCTGCGTAGGCTATCTTATCACTGCGAAACAAAGGTCCCTTGCGCAGCGCCAGGCGCACATAGAGACGCTGGGCCGGAAGCGACAGTCCCTCGAACCGTGCAGCATAATCACTTTCTGTTTGATTGAGCAGATCAGCATAGCGATCAACCACGAACTTGAGCAGAAACACAAAATTATCGCGGTAATAACCTATCGGCAAGTCAGCCACTAATGCATTCACCCAACACACCCTACTCTGACCATGAAACTCACATCAAGGTATGGTACTCACCAATGACTGTATGTTCAACCAGTAGTCGGGGTAATTAAGGTATTGTCCAAAGCGACGCTGCTTAGGGCAGGCGGTCAAACCGATGTTCAGTACCGGTCATGGGATCTAGCTGAATCATCTGGCTCTTGGTGGGAAAGCTGAGAATACGCACCTGCGTGCTACCCTGACTGAAACTTAACCTATCACCAACTAACTCATAGACCACGGGTGCCTGGTTATCTACGCTCACGGCGTTCGCGGTATATTCCACCTGCATTGGAAAGCCACCCATTTGCGTCTGCCATCGACCAACTAGCGCTTTAGCTGGCTCTAGGCTCAGACCAACACAGCCGGAAGTCAGTCCGGTCAACACCAGCAAACTGACGATTATAAAGATTCTATTCAACATCACATGCATCCTTCTGAATTGACCCAGCCTAAGAACTACTCGCTCAGAATAACGCAATCCTTCGGCCGCGAATACCGCAGCTGAGGGCTGGCTCGCACGACCAAGTCCAGAGCCAGAGGACTACTTGTAATTATCGAATTTCTTTTCAGAATCAGAGAAAACTTGTTGCCATTTTCCAGACTTGAAACGCGAAACCAGCATCAGAGCCTTCACGATATAGTCGCCAATCAGGGCTGCGTAAATCCACACGACAGTAAAACCCAGGAAAGTAAACAATGCGGCAAGACCTACCCTGGCGCCAATCAGGCCAGCCATGGTGGCCTTCAGCGGAAAACGAGTATCGCCAGCACCGCGCAGACAACCGCCCAAAGTAAACTCAATAGCCATGAGCGGCTGGGCGACGCCCAGGATATAAATAAAGATCACCGTCAATCGCACGACTTCATCATCATCAATCAGAAAACGCGCGATATCCTCTGAGAAAGCAATAATAAAAACGCTGAGAATCACCATGCTGGCAATCGCCAATCTCGTCGCCCGCCAACCGTGGCGCATCGCACCTTGAGGATCTTTAGCGCCCATATGC
>JABMOJ010000105.1 GCA_013204195.1 SAR86 cluster bacterium | reverse complement strand
TAGCTCAGCTGGGAGAGCGCAACACTGGCAGTGTTGAGGTCGACGGTTCGATCCCGTCTGGCTCCACCAATTACTTCATGGCTTTTTTACGCAGTAAAAAAACATGAAGCCCGGCAGGTGTTACGCAGTAATACCGAGAGGGACACCCCCTCCCGCACTCGTATATCTCTATTCACCCACTTCATGGCTTTTTTACGCAGTAAAAAAACATGAAGCCCGGCAGGTGTTACACCGTAACACCGAGACACTTCATGGCTTTTTTACGCAGTAAAAAAACATGAAGCCCGGCAGGTGTTACACCGTAACACCGAGAGGGCCCCCTCCCGCACTCGCATCTCTATATATGCACCCACTTCATGGCTTTTTTACGCAGTAAAAAAACATGAAGCTCTCCTATCGACCCAACTGTTTCTCCAATCGCTCGATCGCCTGCTCGGCAGAATCCAACGCCAAGCCAATCCGCAGCCGCAGTGTCTCAACATCAACTCCTTCAGCACTCTTTTTGCCTTCCATATAACGTGCATAGACACCGTGAACAATGGCCGCTGTTTTCCAACGATTAAAGCCTACATAAAAATCCAGCATGGTCAGGTCACGACCGGTCTTGGCAGCGTACCGCTCGGCTAAATAAGCCCGACTCGGGAATCCGGGTAATGACGTCGGTCCGCCGGGTCCGGCGAGCACTGGATCCCCAGGCTCTGACCACTGATTTAAGGCATAGGCCAGATCTGCCAGCGGATCACCCAGAGTCGAAATTTCCCAATCAACCACTGCCGCCACCGTTCCATCGGCGCCAATCAAGCAATTGTGCAGGCCATAGTCACCATGCACCACTTTGGCAGGCCCCTGATCAGGCATATGCTCGAGAAAGTAACGCTGCAGTTCATGGGCTCGGGGGTCATCGTATTGTGCCGGTTCAATGGACGCCGTCCAGGATCGATACCAAGTCTTCAACTGACGCCCAACATAATTTTCTTTTTTTCCCAAATCACCTAAACCCAACTCATCGGGGTCCAGTGAATGCAGGTCGGCCAGAACATCAATGAAAGAATGTGCCAAGGTCACTCGATTTTCCGGCGCAACCCACTCGAGGCAATCGTCAGCGTTATACAGGGGCCGGCCATTGACCACACCCATCACATAAAACCAGGCGCCCGTCACGTCAGGGGACTCACAGAAACCCAGAGCTGCTGGCACGGGCACTGCAGTCGGTCCAAGGGCCTTGATCAAGGACCACTCGCGCCCCATATCATGGGCCTTAGGCAAGAGTTCACCCATGGGCGGTCGTCGAATAACCGCCTCGGCGCCATCCCGCGCCACAATTTTATAGGTCAAATTAGAATGCCCGCCGGGTAACCGAGTCCAGGTGAATGGCGGTGTCAGAGCGGGAATATTGGCGGCAATCCAGGCTTCGACAGCCGGTATATCATAGCCTTCATGGAGCTGGGTCATGGTCTGGGTCTTTCCTGAAATCGAGGGTTAAACATGACCCATACCGCGACGGCTTGCAAGCGGCTTGCGTCACTCTGCTGAATTTCATTAACGGCTCAAGCGGTCTTTGACAGCACCTTGGCAGGGACCAAGATAACGCGTCTCGGCAATCAATGGTTCCACCAGGGTCGATCAGAGAAGGAGCGCATATCCAACTCGTGAGTCCAGGTCGAACGATGTTGCTGCGCTAGGTGTAAGTAGGTCTCGGCAATTTTCGCGGGCAACATCAAGCCATCATGGGCTTGCCCACGAGTCTCGCGCAGGGCTTGAAAGCCTTCGGCACCCAGCATTTTACCCAAGGTATCTGGAGCGTCCACGGCACCATCGATGATGATATGACTGACGTGAACACCCTTCGGGCCAAACTCAGCATTCAATGACTGGCACAGCATTCGGCGCCCACCCATGGCTGCGGCATGGGAATGCTGACCACCATTACCCCGCACCGCCGCAGTGGAAGATGTGACCAAAATAGTGCCTTTACCTCGCGCCACCATGCCTGGACAGACCGCCGAGGCTAGCCGGAACAAGCCAAACGTACCCAACCGCCAGCCCATTTCAAAGGCCTTATAACTGGTATCTGCCAAGCTTCGGTCACCAATCTGAGCGCCCAGGTTGTAGATCACCACCTCAATCGGCCCTATGTCGGCCTCGATAGCAGCCACTCGAGATTCTATGGCGTCATTTTCGGTTGCATTTAGCAGGTAGCCTGTTGCGGCACCCCCTGCCGCTTTGATCTCACCGACCATGCGTTTCAAGCCTTCTTCATCACTGCGACGACACAGCACCACATGATAGCCCTCTCGAGCGAACCGCTGCCCCACGGTTCCGCCAATACCGGCACCCGCACCCATCACCAAGCACACTGGCTGCATCACACTCTCCTGTCGGTTATTCTTGTTAATCTATCAGCTCGTCATTTTTAAGCCAATCCAAAACCCGCCAGGACTATAGGTCACCTGCCATCACGGCTCGCGGGGCTAATATTCCACAACGATATTGCACGACTACATTGCACGACTACATTGCACCGTCATTAGTGACATCAGCACCGCGACGCCGACTAAAACTCAAGCGCAACTCGGACCTGTTTCACTTGTTCAAAAGCATGGGCCAACGCCACCAGCTGCGCATCAGTGCCAGCCGCACCAAAGAACGTCAACCCCACGGGTAAACCTTCGACATAACCTGCTGGCAATGTCACGGCCGGGTAACCGGCGACTGCTGCCAGCGACGCACTGGATATTCCTGAAGAGCGATCGCCATTAACATGATCTGTGAGCCACGTGGGGCCCCCGGTAGGCGCGATGAGAGCATCGAGATCATGGGTTTTGATCGCCCCATCGATACCGTTTTGCGCCAGCGCCTTACTCAGATGCAAAGCGTCTAGGTAGACCTGCTCATCGAGTGGTCCCTTGGTCTGGGCCAGCTCTAGCGTTTCCTGCCCGAAAAAAGCCATGACCCTGCCTGCCTGTTGCTGATTGTAGATAATGATGGCTTGCAGGTCGGGCAGAGTGGCGCCAGAGGTTGCCAAGTAAGCATTCAGACCGGCCTTAAACTCGTAAAGTAGCACTTCAAACTCTGCATTCCGCAGTCCCTGTGTCTCGATCTGGATATCATCGACAATCACCGCTCCTTGTCGGCGCAGTGTTGCTAGACTGTTCGTCAGAATTTGTTCCACTCGAGCATCGGCATTGGCACCGGCGTAGTTTCTCCAGACGCCTATCCGCTTACCCTCAAGCGACGCATTCTCGATAGCCGCCAGCACGTCAGGTAGCTCGTGCGGAAATGGCGGCGCCGACGTGTCATTGATGTCTTCGGCGATCAGCACTGAATAGAGTATCGCCGCATCCAATACCGTGCGCCCCATCGGGCCCGCCGTGTCTTGACTATGAGCGATAGGAATAATGCCTTGCCGAGAAACCAGACCTAAGGTCGGCTTGATACCGACGATCCCGTTGCTGCTCGCCGGGCAGACGATAGACCCATCGGTCTCGGTGCCAATCGCGACGCTGACCAATCCCGCGGCAACCGCTACTGCCGAGCCGCTAGATGAACCGCAGGGATTACGAGTTTGATCATAGGCATTTCGAGTCTGGCCACCCAGACTGCTCCAGCCACTGGAAGAATGGTTGGAACGAAAGTTGGCCCATTCACTGAGATTGGTCTTACCCAGAATAATCGCGCCGGCCGCCCGCAGACCTGTGACGATGAAAGCATCACGTGCGGCATAATGGTTCTGCAAGGCTAACGATCCGGCACTCGTCGCCATCTTGTCTGCCGTATCAATATTGGCTTTGAGCAACACCGGAATCCCATGCAATAGTCCTCGCACCGATCCATTTCGACGTTCCTGATCGAGAGTGTCGGCTATCGCCAAGGCGTCAGGGTTGAGTTCGATGACCGCGTTCAGAGCCGGACCGTGCCGATCCAGTTGCTCAATACGATCGAGATAATAGTTTGTTAACGCGCGAGCATCCAATTCACCCGCCGCCATTTTGGCCTGCAGGGTTAGAATATCCGTGTTGTCGTAGCTCATGAACAGCGGCTCCTCACTGGGCTCGCAGGCTGCCAGCAATATCAGCGTGACCAGCTGGCCAAAAAAACGTCTCATCAAAAGCCACCTCGCTGATCAAGTAGCCGCACGCCAAATCGAAGTATTGTGGCAGGGACCATTGACTGATTTATAAGATAGCATTGTCTGAGGCTTGATAGCAGGCACGATTCACAGCGATTAGGTCGCCACGGTTTACTGGCAGTGAATGACTTCAGTGGCGCGGGACTAAATCACTCATACAGGCGGGGCGCAATATGCTGTCCGATAGAGACCTATCCCAGCGGGATCAGCAGCCAGACCATTAGTCGCAGGGCGCGCAATCT
>JABMOJ010000104.1 GCA_013204195.1 SAR86 cluster bacterium | reverse complement strand
GCATCTTCACCGATGTGGGCTTCGCCTCGAGCTTGGGCCAATCGAATCTGCCGTTGGCGTTCAACGAATCGGTGACGCTGGTCGGTGGATGTTTTGCCGATGCAATGAGGGCAACTGATGCCCTCGACATAAGCATTGCTCTGCTTGGCCAGGTCGTCGATGGGCATTCGGCAAGCGTGGCACTGATCATAATGGCCTTTCTCAAGCTGGTGATCAACGGTCACCCGGTTATCAAACACGAAGCATTCACCTTGCCACAGTGAGTCTTCCTCTGGCACGGTTTCTAGGTACTTGAGAATGCCGCCTTCCAGATGATAGACCTCTTCAAAGCCCTGTGACTTCAAGTAGGCGGTGGATTTTTCGCAACGAATGCCGCCGGTACAAAACATAGCTACCTTCTTATGTACGGCTTTGTCGAGATGTTGCTCGGCATAAGCGGGGAACTCTCTGAAAGTGGTGGTATGCGGATTGATCGCGTGGTCAAAAGTGCCAATCATCACTTCGTACTCATTGCGGGTATCAATCACAGTGACATCAGGATCGGATATCAGAGCATTCCAATCTTCCGGTTTGACATAGGTGCCGACGATGTCCAATGGGTCAATGTCGGTCACGCCCATGGTAACGATCTCCTGTTTGAGTTTGACCTTGCGCCGATAAAAAGGCATGGCCGTATCAAAAGATTCTTTGTGTTTGATGCCGTGAAAGCGCGAGTCCTGTTTTAACAGGGCCAGTAACGCGGCAATGCCGGCGCTGGGCCCGGCCACGGTGCCGTTAATACCTTCTCGTGCGAGCAGTAGTGTGCCGCGTAGGCCCTCTGCTGTCATCAGGGCCAACAGGGGTGTTTGCCAAGCTGCATAATCGTGCAGCGCAGTAAAATGGTACAGGGCGCAGACCATGATCGGCTGTGTTGGCAGTTCGTCTTGACGACCGTTCTCTTGACTACCGTGCATGTCTAGCATCTCGTGATGACCATCGGATGATGAGCAATTTTTGATGAGCATTTTAGAATGAGCCCTTTTTGAAGAGCATCGTTCATTGCGGAGCGCCAGTTTACACAAAAAACCGCATCAGTCGCAAAGGAGTGACACCCGGCCCAGTAAAATCCGGCGGGCGACATATTGCCGATTCTGGGTTAAAGACCGCGGACAGGAAGTCCTGCAGCTTCGTAGCAGCGATCAATGACTGCCATTTGTTGCACCGCATCCTCAGGACCTGTCAACGGTTGGCGTAGGGATTCGACGGCAGCCAGGAAGGCATCCAACTGATAGTTGTAGGTAGGACGAGTTGAAAAGTGTTCGCGACGAACTTGGTCATTATGCTGCAATTCAATGTAATGACCTAGCTGAGGGGCGATGGGGTTGTTGACTAGCATGGTGCCGACCTCACCAACAACCTTGATGAAGGCGGTAAGTTTAGCATCGGCACGCATGTCCGCCGCGGTGGAAACCTGCAGGTTGCCGGGAAATAGCATCTGGGTGGCGAGGTAAACATCAACGTTCATTGGTCCCACTTCGGCGTTGGCTTTTATCTCCATCGGTTCAGTGGCTGTTAGGTGGCGAACCCAGGAAATGGGATAACAGCCGATGTCCATGGTGACGCCCCCGGCAGTTCCATAGTGCATGCGAATATCCGTCGGATCTGGCACGGGTACATTAAACTCGGCGTGAATATTGATGATCTTGCCCAGCAGACCTGAGGCATAGATCTCCCGCGCGCGGTGGAACAGCGGATGATAGCGATAGTGAAAGGCGTCCATCAGAATAAGCCCGGTTTCAGCGGCGACTTGTGCCATCTCAACGGCTTGTCGTTGATTACTAGCGAGAGATTTCTCGCATAAAACGTGCTTGCCTGCACGTAGGGCTTGCATAGCCCAGTGGTGATGGGCATGAATAGGTAGCGCGATGTACACCGCATTGATGCTTGGATCATTCACCAGCTCGTCATAATCCTCGGCAATAAAATCGATAGAATGCTGCGCTGCAAAAATCTCTGCGCGTCGCTTGTCACGCGCCGCAATCAGACTGACCTGAGCTCTGGGCTCCTGTTGGCAGGGCTTGATGAGCGCTTCAGGTGTTATTTTTGCAGCGCCCAGGGCGCCAAATGTGATCATGAATACCTCGATTAAAGTGCGTTGCACCACGCTTTGTGTTCGCCGCTCCTGCGGTTAGACCCAACAGGTTGGCGTCGACGGATGTCCGTTGGCTACTTCGACAAGGTGCTCTTGAGTCGTTTTTAGCGATATATAGTCTGTGTAAGTAAACAAATTCCTTTATCAGCCTTGACAAACAGGG
>JABMOJ010000103.1 GCA_013204195.1 SAR86 cluster bacterium | reverse complement strand
GCCTGTAGCGTCGACATTGACGGTCTGCTTGGAGTATCATTTGTTATAAATGACAAGGGGCCCGCAAGCCCCTCGTGGTTCTGAGCAGAACTATATTGACGCTGAGTGCTTCTTGATGTCGACGTTGAGAATCTGATCATTGTCTACATAATCTACGGGACAATCGATCAAATGCACACCCGGCGTGGAAAGCGCAGTCTTGAGGATCCCAGGCAGCGCCTCGGCCGACTCAACCCGATGACCAATACCACCGTAGGCTTCTACATATTTGACGAAATCGGGGTTACCGTACTGCAGGCCCCAGTCATCAAAGCCCATGTTGGCTTGCTTCCAACGAATCATGCCGAACGAGTTATCGTTAAGGATCAATACAGCGATATTCATCTTCTCACGCACAGCGGTTTCCAGCTCTTGCGAGTTCATCATGAATCCACCATCGCCGCAGACCGCCAGCACCTTGCGATCTGGATAGACCATATGTGCTGCCATCGCCGATGGCAAGCCTGCGCCCATGGTCGCCAACGCGTTATCCAGTAGCACCGTGTTAGGCTGATGGGCGTGGTAGTTCCGGGCGAACCAAATTTTATAGACGCCGTTATCGAGGCAGACCATACCGTCATCTGGCAGTGCGTCGCGAACCAATTTAACGACATGCTGTGGATAACACGGGAAGCGCGCGTCGTCTGAACCTGCCAGAATGTTAGCGTCGTGATGTTCGCGAACTGCCATCATACGGGTAAAGTCCCAGCCGGCTTCAGCGCTTGTCTTAACACCGTTTTTCATCTCCCAAATGGCGTTACCAACGTCGCCGATAACCTCAATTTGAGGGAAGTAAACAGGATCAACCTCAGCAGTATTGTATGAAATATGGATGACCTCGGTGCTACCTCTCTTCATAAAGAACGGCGGCTTTTCGATCACGTCATGGCCGATATTGAGGATCAAATCGGCAGCCTCGATGGCACGGTGAACATAGTCGTCTGCAGACAGCGCGGCACAACCCATGAACAACGGATGGCGCTCATCAACCACGCCTTTACCCAGCTGGGTCGTTACAAATGGGATTCCGGTTTTGTCGATAAATTCCGTCAGCATCTTCGACGTCATTTTACGGTTGCCGCCGGCGCCGATAATAATGATTGGCGATTTTGCGGCGTGCAACTTAGCCAGCGCAACAGCGATGGACTTAGCCTCAGGCACAGGCCGACGTACCGCTGACTTTGGAATCGGACGCTCGTCTGTTTGTTCGTCAGCGATATCTTCCGGTAGCTCAATATGAACAGCACCTGGCTTTTCTTCCTCAGCGAGCCGGTAAGCTTCACGGATACGCGACGGAATGTTATCGCCAGCAACCAACGTGACCGCGTATTTCGTGATCGGTTTCATCATCTCGACAACATCGAGGATTTGGAAGCGCCCTTGCTTGGATTTTTTCACAGGTTTTTGACCGGTGATCATCATCATTGGCATGCCGCCCAGCTGAGCATAAGCTGCTGCAGTCGTGAAATTTGTTGCACCAGGGCCAAGTGTTGAAACACAAACGCCGGTCTTGCCGGTCAGGCGACCGTATACAGAGGCCATAAATCCAGCGCCCTGCTCGTGGCGGGTCAGTATTAGCCTGATTTTTTTCGACCGGCTGAGACTGTCGAGGAAATCGAGGTTCTCTTCTCCGGGAATGCCGAAGACATATTCGCATCCTTCGGCTTCGAGACATTCAATAAATAGGTCTGATGCTTTCGTCATAGTTACCTCTGTCACTGCTTACGGGCATAAAGAAGCCCTTGGTTTTTTATAGGCCCACATTAACTAAAGACATGTAGGATTAATAATGTTTCTTCGCCAAATCACGCAGACAATAGTTTAGAGCCTCTAAGGGGTGCTGCGCCTCAGCTTCACATTAAACTCTGATTGTTTCACAGAAGCGCTAGGACCAATGGCGGCATAGTAACAGGTAGGTATTGACACCCTGTTCCCAAACTTCCTCTGCCAGATCGCCTTAGCCCCGCTAACTTACCCTGCTGAGCACCTAGAGCGATACCTCACCTCATAACACACTCATAGCGATCAATGACATCAGTGTGCCACGCAAAATGGGCTCCGTGTCAACAGACTAATTTCGGCACACTCAGTAAGCACTGCCCTTGAGAATGACCAACTAAAAAACTACGCTACAAGCCTTTAGGCAAAGCTACCTCACACCATACAGATTTTACTTTCGCTTAATCCCTTGCCGGCGTCGGCCGTCCCCGTGAAATCGTCAACTGTTGAGGCGTTTGATTGCCGATATAAAGGAACGCTCCTCCGTGATCAAAGGTCAGTATTTGCATGAGCCGACCAAATCGCTCTGGGTACTGCGAGAACGCTTCATTGAAAAAACCCAAGGCATGGATCCTGAGCTGTGCTGACGCCCCCGCTTTCGCACGAATCGACTCAATTTCCGCCAAAAATACGTCGAAGTCGTTACCCGTGTAATCATCTCCTGCAACGAACAAGCCTATTTTCAAACCAGGCCTATACAATCTCTCAATAGCCACTCTAATCCCTTCTACCGGGCTACTATTGGAGTACGCATTCCAGTTTAAAAGTTTAGCTTGCACTGCATCAAAGCTACGCTTATCTGCCTGCAACCAATTTTGTTTGCCGGCATACAAAAACTCACCCTGATCGCTGAGGATCTGAAAACCCTTTAGCCGAGGATAGTTCCGCAGTATCTCCGAGACTTTACTAATTACTCGTGGCCATATTTTTTTCATACTGCCGGAAGTATCGATCACAAAAACGAGATAATCCGAATCAACCGGAATCCCATAGCTTCGACTCGGCGGTCCCTGGCTTTCAACGCCGGTGTAGAGTAATTTTTGTTTTAACTCGAGCTCAAGGGAATCTGCCGCCGCACTGACCGATAGCAACTCTTTTTTTAACATCGCTATGGACGTATCAGCGGCACCCTCATTACGGCTATCGCTATCTTGACTCGTGGCGAGTACGCTGAGCGCGGCTCGCATCGATACGAAATCTAATTCCAACAAGCTATTACCAGACCTTAAACTCTGGACCTGATTTCTCATCGCGCCGATTTTTTGGTAGACCTCACTGTCGCCTTTTGCTTCGTGCTCGCCGACTGGAAGAATTAGCACTAACAGAACAATCGCGCCAAACCCGCAGGCGATGACATCTAAGAACGCGACAATTGACACAG
>JABMOJ010000007.1 GCA_013204195.1 SAR86 cluster bacterium | reverse complement strand
TTCGAGCAACCGCCGGTGTATCAGCCGCTTGCAGCCAAAATGCGTCCCCGCAACCTCGATGAGTTTGCCGGTCAGGCGCACCTATTGGGTCAGGGCAAACCATTGCGTGCCGCTATCGAAACCTCCAGCTTACATTCCATGGTGTTGTGGGGCCCCCCGGGTGTGGGTAAAACAACGATTGCGCGGATGATCGCCGATATTTGTGAGGTGGATTTTCAGGCAATATCGGCGGTATTGGCTGGTGTTAAAGACATTCGTGAAGCGATCCTGATCGCACGCCAGAATCAATCTCGCTCTGGGCGCAAGACCTTGTTGTTCGTCGACGAAGTGCATCGTTTCAATAAGGCCCAGCAGGATGCGTTTCTGCCATATGTGGAGGATGGTACCGTCATTTTTATTGGTGCTACCACAGAGAATCCTTCCTTTGAGTTGAACAACGCGCTGCTTTCTCGGGCGCGGATCTATCGCTTGAAATCACTTGAGATCGATGACCTGACCGCGCTGATGTGCCGAGCCCTGGCTGATCCACGAGGCCTGGGGGAACGGCAGATTGAGATCTCGGCAGATCTGTTGGTGACCTTGGCACGGGCGGCCGATGGCGACGCCCGGCGCAGTTTAAACTTGCTGGAAATTGCCACTGATCTGGCCACCGATGGCCTGGTCAACGAAGCGATACTGGCTGAAGTGCTGGGTGCTGATCTACGCCGCTTCGATAAGGGCGGCGACATCTTTTATGAGCAGATATCGGCATTGCATAAAGCGGTTCGCGGCAGCGCGCCTGATGCGGCACTCTACTGGTTTGCACGCATGATAGATGGTGGCTGTGACCCCTTCTATATTGCTCGGCGGGTGGTGCGCATGGCCACCGAAGACATTGGTAATGCAGACCCTCGTGCGCTGCAAATGGCCCTTGATGCCTGGTCGGTGCAAGAGCGCTTAGGCAGTCCTGAGGGTGAATTGGCGATTGCCCAGGCCATCGTCTATTGTGCTGCCGCGGCTAAGAGTAACGCGGTTTATACGGCTTATAATCGAGCCCTGGCAGATGTTCGAAGCTTGCCGTCACTGGATGTACCCCTGCATTTACGCAACGCGCCAACGAAAATGATGAAGGACATGGGGTATGGCGACGATTACCGCTATGCGCACCAGTTCGATGCTGCGTTTGTTGCTGGAGAGTCGTATTTTCCGGAAGAAATTCATGATCGAAAATACTATGAACCCGTGGATCGTGGCTTGGAAATTCAGATTCGAGAGAAATTGCAGCGCCTGACTGATCAAAATCAAGCCAGTGATTTCCAGCGCTATGCAAAACCCCGCAGCCCCAAGACTTGAGCGAACCAATATGTCAGTCATTGATCCAGTATCCGCGGCGAAAACCCCAAGCCCTGAGACTCATGCTACAGTGAAACCCAACTATGACCTTTGAACTCATCGCCATTGGCCTCGGGGGCGCGCTGGGTGCTCTGTCTCGCTATGGTCTCACTCAGTGGGCCAACCTTATCATGGGGGTCAAATTTCCTTACAGCACACTGTTGATCAACGTCCTGGGTTCATTTGTCATCGGTATTCTTTTTATTTTGTTGGTGGAACGTAGCCTCTTGGCGCCCATTTGGCGGTCAGCCTTATTGGTGGGTTTCCTGGGCGCATTCACGACCTTCTCCAGCTTTTCATTACAAGCGCTGGGTCTGATGGAGGAGGGCCGATTTATTGCTGCCCTGGGTTATATTGGTAGCAGTGTCATCGTCTGTATTCTCGCGGTGGCCTTGGGTATGTATCTCGCACGGCAAATACCTTAAGCGCCTCAACTTCTGCTAGTATAGCGCCCCAAATTAAATCGGCTTCAGCGTAACGACCATGCTTGACGTAAAACTACTTCGCACAGACATCGCCCAGGTGGCAACCCGTCTCAAAATCAAGAATTTTGAGTTGGATATTGCCCTGTATGAGCGCCTTGAAGAGGCGCGCAGAGGGTTTCAGATTGACACTGAAAGCCTTCAGGCAGAGCGCAACACCAAATCGAAAAGCATCGGTCAAGCGAAGGGGCGTGGTGAGGATGTCGCGCCGCTATTAGCCGAGGTTGCAACCTTGGGTGATCGCCTAGGGGCCGCGAAAAGCCAGCTAGAAACGGTTCAGCAGGAACTGGATGACTGGTTAATGAGTATCCCGAATTTACCCCATGAGTCAGTCCCCGCAGGCAAGTCTGAAGACGACAACGAAGAACTGCGCCGTTGGGGTGACCTGCCACAATTTGATTTTGTGGCGAAAGATCATGTTGATCTAACAGAAGCCAGTTCGATGCTAGATTTTGAAGTGGCAGCCAAAATTGCCGGTTCACGGTTTGTGACTTTACGTGGACCGTTAGCGCGACTGCACCGTGCGCTGATTCAATTTATGCTGGATGTGCATACTGCAGAGCATGGTTATGAGGAGGTCTACGTTCCTTATATTGTTAATGCTGAATCTTTACGTGGCACAGGCCAATTACCCAAATTTGAAGCAGACCTGTTCAAGCTTGAAGATGACCGTGGGTTGTATTTGATACCAACGGCCGAAGTGCCAGTCACTAATATTGCCCGCGATCATATCTTCAGCAGCACTGAGATGCCTGTCAAATTCGTTTGTCATTCGCCGTGTTTTCGCAGTGAAGCCGGCAGTTATGGCAAGGATACTCGGGGCATGATTCGCCAGCACCAGTTCGATAAGGTGGAGCTGGTACAGATGGTACGTGCGGAAGATTCTACAGCTGCGCTGGAGGCGTTGACCGGTCACGCCGAAACGATTCTTCAGCAACTGGGCTTGCCTTACCGAGTGGTGAACCTGTGCGGTGGTGACTTAGGCTTCTCGTCTACTAAGACCTACGACCTAGAAGTCTGGCTGCCCGGCCAAGGCAAGTACCGAGAAATCTCATCCTGTAGTAATTTCCAGGACTTTCAAGCTCGCCGGATGCAAGCACGGTGGCGCCGGCCTGAGACGGGTAAACCTGAGCTAATTCATACGGTCAACGGCTCGGCCTTGGCGGTTGGTCGAACGCTGGTGGCTGTGCTGGAAAATTATCAGCAAGCAGATGGCTCGGTCCGGGTGCCTGAAGTGCTGCAAGGCTATATGAATGGTGTCAGCGAGATTAGCTTCTCTTAAGGTAGATTTCCCATGGACTATTTACCGCTTCATTTTAATCTGCAGTCGCGCCGTTGTTTGCTTGTTGGCGGTGGTGAAATCGCGCTGCGCAAGGCTGACCTGTTAGTTCAAGCTGGGGCGCATATCACCGTGGTCGCGTTAGAGGTGTGTGCGCCACTAAGGGTATTGTTAGCAGCGGAACACCATGAAATATATGTTCGCGCTTATGCGTCGAGCGATATCCCCGGTAAATCCCTGGTGGTTAGTGCCACAGAAAATAGTCAGGTCAATCAGCAGGTTGCCGACGATGCCAACGCCATTGGGATCCCGGTAAATGTTGTGGATAAACCGGCCCTTTGCTCGGTGATTTTTCCGGCAATCGTCGATCGATCTCCCATCGTGTTGTCTATATCAACCGGGGGTAAGTCGCCGGTGCTGACTCGCATGCTGCGGCATTTGCTGGAGTCCCTAGTGCCTGCCGGAATGGCGAACTTAGCGAATTACATGGGTTCACGTCGCGCCGCCTTAAAAGTGCGATTCAATAGTCCCGATGATCGACGTCGGCACACCGAAAAATTCATGGCGTCTCCTGGCTACCAGTACGCTATGGACAAGGACTTCGATCGTGCTGACGAGTATCTCAATGCAGTGTCAGATGAAGTGCAAGTGGGCGAGGTGTTTCTGGTGGGTGCGGGTCCTGGAGACGCCGATCTACTAACGTTGAAAGCGCTTCAGTTTATGCAGTTAGCAGACATCGTGTTGTATGACAATTTGGTGTCTGCAGCTGTGCTCGCGCGCGTGCGTCGCGATGCGACCAAGGAGTATGTTGGCAAGGTGGGTGGTGACAAGTCGACGCCCCAGGAATCTATCAACGATAAATTAGTGCGGCTCGCCAGTGCCGGCTATCGCGTCCTACGTCTGAAGGGTGGTGATCCCTTTATTTTCGGTCGGGGTGGCGAAGAGCTTGAATCTCTCGTGGCCGCCAACATTCCGTTCCATATAGTGCCGGGTATCACGGCGGCATCAGGTTGTGCCTCGTATGCCGGGATACCGCTGACGCATCGAGATTATTCCCAGTCCGTTCGATTTGTGACCGGGCACCCGAAAAACGGCCAAGTCGATTTGGCTTGGCAAGAGTTCGCGCACAAGAATCAGACAATCGTGTTTTATATGGGCTTGGGTGGACTAGAAAAAATCTGTCAGCAGCTTATTTTTCATGGGCGAGACGCAGAGACCCCGATGGCGGTTATCTCCAATGGCACCCTGCCAAATGCCAAGGTTGTGGTGGGTACGTTGAGCAATATGGTCGAGCGAGTAAAGCACGAGCAACTGCAACGACCAACCCTAATCATTGTCGGGGAAGTGGTGGCCTTGCGGGATATTCTGGGTTTTGCTTAATCGCAGTTAGTCGGCTTGGGTAATCCGGCGATCTTCGCCACTAATTTCGCGGGCTTGCCACCAAATAGCTGCATGATGTAGATGCTGCGGCCTTTTTCTGGGCCTAATTGCTCGGCCACGACTTTGACCAAAACACGGGTTGGCGGCGAGATGTTAAATTGCCCATGATAGTGCCGTATCAGATTGATAATTTCCCAGTGTGATTCGGTCAACAGAATACCTTCAGCGGTAGCCAATTGCTCGGCTGCCGTCGGTGTCCAATCAGCCAAATCCCGTAGGAAACCCTCTTTGTCGCAGTCTAGTCTCATCCCCAGCGCTTG
>JABMOJ010000102.1 GCA_013204195.1 SAR86 cluster bacterium | reverse complement strand
GTCCTGGCGGCACAGCCATCGTGACGATATCCGTTATCCCGAAATCGCTAATAAAAAACTTTAGCTCAGCAATGCAATGTTCGACATCACCAACAATCCAGGTCTGGGGAACAGGCTCACCCGTTTGGCCAAAGCCTTCCCCGCTTTCCTGGAAAAAACGCTTATACAGTTCCATTCGGTACTTCTCAGCCGCTCGAATAACCGGCCAATCCGCAAATTTATCCTCAGTTACGAGTATGCTGCGAATTATGCCAACGCGTTTATCTGAGGTTTTTCGATTGCTTGATTCAAGCGCATCAACCCAAGGGTCGAATGATTGTTTACGTAAACCCTGCGGTAGAAAATTTGTATCATAGTGAGCAGCGCGCAATGCACCCGCTTCAGACATAGAGGCAAGCCAAAGAGGCGGCCCTCCTTCCTGGACATATCCTGGCTTGATAATGACATCTTCGAATTGATACCGTTTACCGTGATAACTGAAGCGCTCACCGGTAAAACAGCGCTGCAGCACTTCTATCCCTTCATTCATCAAGGAAACGCGCCGGCTGGGTGGAAACCCGAAACCACGAAACTCATGGGGGGCATAACCCATACCCAGCCCAATATCGACGCGGCCGCCACTGATATTATCAAGTACAGCGAGATCTTCTGCGAGACGAATAGGATGATTAAAGGGCATCAAACAGATATCTGTACCAAAACGGACATGCTCTGTCACTGCGGCCATGGCACCTGCTACGGGCACCCAACTAGGCAAATAACCCTCTGCAACAAAGTGATGTTCGGTAAACCAAACCATATCAGCACCGATCTGGTCCAACCACTTAACCTGCTCTAGAATCTCCGCATACAAATGAGCATCACTCACACCTGAATCAACTGGATTTCTAAAATCGTAGCTAACACCGATTCTCAACTCATGCATTGGGAATGCCTATAACCACATAAATCTATTACCATTGATTTTTCCCCATCTTTAATAGCATCTTCTCGATGAGACTCCTCGACTTTATGCCGCTTGCTGCGAGAACACAACAGGTGGCAAATAGTTAAGTGTGCTATACGGACGATCATGCTTGTAGCGCTCTCGCCGTCTCAGGCGAGTAAGCGCAAAATTTCATCTTCGTGATGGTTCTAATTTTGGGGGAAAAGTCAGTGCTACCATCATCAGTTTTTTGGTCCAGGGTTTCATCAAACAGGATGATGCCGCTGATATATTCGCCAAGTCCCGGGGTTGTTATCAACAGGCTGCGCCAGGCACGCCTTGACTCTGCACTTGAGACAATACCCACGGCATCAAAGCGCTGTTTTATCGTCGGCGCACTTTCATCCGCCGCAAGGACACCTCGGCCTGTTTGTACCAGGTCTTTGATGGTTGTTTCGAGTTCCGTTGCGTATTGCATTATCAGCCTCCTGCCAGATCAATGGCAGTGTAATGAACTCCCAGGTCGAATCTATGTTGCAGATCACGGCAATGCTGAAGAATTCCACGCCTGTGGACGGCGTACCACGTCCTATTTTGGGTCGCGCAAAATCCCTATCAATCTGTCCCTTGCGCCTGACAAACTAGGTATACTGCACTGGCAACATCAACCCAGCGTCGTTCCGATAAAGGGTTGGTTTAATCCTCGCCAAGAAGTGCAAAGAAGGAATACCTAAGTTTGCCTCGTTCTCCTGATGATACTGCCGATGCTGTCGATTCTGACGACAGTGACATTTTGGTTCTCGATGCCCAGACGCTGAAGGATCTTGAGATTTTCCATGCGGACACCCAAGGCGCGAGCCTGTTCGAGTTTTGCAACCTCACCCAAACCGAGGGTGGCGCGAAGGTTTTGCGCCAGCGCATGGAGCGACCTTGGTCGAATCCGCAGCGTATCCAGGCAACTCAGCAGGCTATCGCCTTTATCCTCGCGCACCGGCCCGCATTCAACGGATTGCCTTCGGCTTATATCGCCGGTCGTGTTGAATACTATGCTCACGAGATTCTGCCGATTGTCACCCAAGAAAATCCACTTGAGTTCGGTCTGGGAGCCTTCGCGTTGCGGGCTAACCATGCCCGCTACTACAGCAACATCGTGCGTGGCGCGCAAAATACTTGCCGGCTGATTCTGGCGCTGCGGCGCTTACTCGCGCAAGCAGAATTGGCCTCGCCCACCGGCGACCTGGCGCCTGCCTTCAGTGAAATGCAGGCCCTCTTAGCACGCCCCAGGTTCGCCTCGATCCCGGAGCAATTGTTTGCCGGACGCACCTGGACAATGCTGCGCATGGATCAAGTGTTCAGGATCCATGAGAAGGCAACCATCGCCCGCCTGCTGCAGCTTATTTACGAGTTCGATGCGCTGATCGCGATGGCCGACGTCACGGCGGCGCAAGGGTTCGTGCTGCCAGACATCATACGGGGCCCACTCAGCGTGCAAGCCGAAGGCCTGACTCACCCTTTTGTCCTACAGGCAGTACCCAATGCCGTGGTACTCAACCAAGCATGCCGAGTGCTGTTTCTCACGGGCCCCAATATGGCCGGCAAGACGACTTATCTGCGCGCCTTTGCGACGGCGCTTTACCTGGCACACCTCGGCATGGGTGTGCCCGCCACGCGTTTCGCCTTTGTGCCCACACAACGACTCTTTAGCTCACTGTCATTGAGCGACGATCTGCGCAACGGGGTCAGTTACTTTCGAGCTGAAGCTTTGCGGGTCAAGGCCGTCGCACAGGCCATCGCCAATGGCTTTCACGTCGTTGCTCTGATGGACGAGCCGTTCAAGGGCACGAACGTCAAAGATGCCTTCGACGCCTCGTTGGCGATCCTGGCACGATTTGCTGCTCGGGAAAATTGTCTGTTCATGTTTTCGTCGCACC
>JABMOJ010000101.1 GCA_013204195.1 SAR86 cluster bacterium | reverse complement strand
GTTCTGCTCAAAGTGAATGCGCGGATCTGAACTCCAGCCTACTGAATTGGGCGCATGACTGGTGCTCACCTCGAAATTCGCTCGCACCGGGATATCAAACCGGAAAATCGAGTACGACTAACTGGCCAACGTGATCTCCAGCTGGGGACCCAGCTCAATCATAAGCTCCAGGTCGTCCATACCGGACCGCAGGTCATTTTTATTGGCACTGACCGGCAGCGCACCATTGACGCTCAGGTCCAGTGTGAAGCGCTCTGATTGAAATAATTTGGCTGCGAACCCATCGCGGTCGAGATCGATACGATCACTGTGATACTCCGCATAGGGAAAGGGCGCCATCGCCGTTTCACTTTGTCTTGAACCAGGATAATGGGGATAGGCACCCGCCGCCAGACCCGCACCCAAAGACCAGGTTGCCGAGCCTTCGCCCACCCGCTTCAGCAGCTTACCCACCATCCCTTGCTCAATGCTCACAGGGTCTGTGACTGTTGTCGCCTTACCGCTTTCGGCAGCATTCGCCAGCGCAGACAAAGAACCCAAGGTACTGAGAACACTCAGACCGATAACAAAACACACTGGCGGCATAGCAGAAATCGCATCAACAACAAGGCCGCCATCATACAGGAACAGGGTCCGGCCTGGAATGGTTCTACCGGACGATGGAAAATGGCTCCCTATTTGCACGGCGTCAAACAACCACTACAGACTAAAGCTTCATCCAAACCCATCACTGTCAACGACGACGCTGAGCTGACGCTAGCGCGGCTTCAGTCGATCAAGCACTGCGCTGACCGCTTTAAACAATTATCCGCACATCAATCAACAGGCCATCACTGGGCATCCTGCAGTATCGCCGCAGAGAGTTTTTCGGCGAGCATAATCACCGGCGCATTGAGATTACCATTGGTGATTTCCGGCATGATGGAGGCATCAATGATCCGCAGATTGTCAAACCCGTAGACTCGCCCTCGAGCGTCCACCACCGACGCTTCGTCCTGCCCCATCTTACAGCTGCAGCTAGGATGGTAAGCACTTTCGCCATGGTCACGCACAAAGTCATCCAGCGCTTGATCCGATTGCAGAGCCGCTCCCGGGGCCAGCTCATCACCTCGGTAATCATCAAACGCTGGCTGAGAGAAAATATCACGGGCACTGCGGATCGCCGCCCGCATGACGGCCCGGTCGTGTTCAGTGTCAGCATAGTTGAAACGAATAATGGGCGGCGCTAACGGGTCTTTAGAGGCAAGAGTCACTGACCCTCGACTGGTGGGTTTCATGGGACCAACGTGCGCTTGGTACCCATGAGTCCCCGCGGACTGCGCGCCGTCATAGCGCATGGCAACGGGTAAAAAATGAAATTGAACGTCGGGATAATCAACCGCCGTGCTGCTGCGAATAAACCCCCCCGCCTCGAAGTGGTTAGTGGCGCCGGGCCCACGCTTGAACAGATACCAGTTAATGCCGATGGGAATCTGGTTATACCACTTCAACGCCGGATAAATGGACACTGGTTGCGTACAAGCTTGCTGTACATACACCTCTAAGTGATCCTGCAGGTTCTTACCCACACCGGGCAGGTGCTTCACTAACGGAATCGACAACGCCGCCAACTCATCTGCCGGGCCGATACCCGACTGCAACAACAGCTTCGGAGAATTGATCGCCCCTGCGCAAACAATGACCTCGCGCGCGGCACTGGAGAAGCAGTGTTGTTTGCCCCGTCGATAATTCACCCCCGTGATTCGGCCTTGATCACTTGCCAGGGTTAACACCTGACACCCGGTTTCAATGTGCAAATTGGCGTGCGGCTTTACTGGGGTCAAATAAGCCTTGGCGGCGCTGAATCGACGCCCCTCATAGATCGTTCGATCAAAAGTACCAAAACCTTCCTGTTCGGCGCCATTGAGGTCATCTCGCCGTACATGACCGGCTTCTGCGGTGGCCGCAAGAAACGTTTCAAACAAGGGGTTGTTCATTTCTCCGCGAGTCACTCGCAGGGGTCCCTCGCGCCCACGGTATTGATCCACGCCGTTGCTAGTAGTCTCTGACTGCTTAAAAAACGGCAGGCAGTGCGCATAGTCCCAGTCAGCAAAGCCGGTCAATGCTGCCCATCGGTCGAAGTCACCTGGGTTGCCACGCACATAAATCATGCCATTGATAGACGATGAGCCACCCAAGGTTCGCCCCCGCGGGC
>JABMOJ010000006.1 GCA_013204195.1 SAR86 cluster bacterium | reverse complement strand
CAGCAGTGCCATAGCCGCCCCATTCAACTCACCGATTTTTTCTGCTCGAACTTGGTTGAACTGCAACCGCGACAATTTGCGGGTCGGGTCTATCACTTCCAGCGGCTCGATCACGAGGTTAGGCTCGTCTCGACCGACCAAGAACAATCCCAAGCCATTATCCGTCGCCGCCACACAGAGGAACACACTGGCCACCTGGGCATCCAGAACCAATCCCACGGCACCTGTCAGCCGCCAGTGTGAAGCGCCGTCAGCACCCTCCTCGCTGTCGGCGCCTGCATCAGTAGTTGCATGAGTACCCGCATGAGCACCAGCCAACAACTCCCCATGCAGCCCGCGGCCTGATTGATCCACCTGATTGAGATCATCCAAAACCAAGGTCGCGATTGTCGAGCCGTCGGCGATCCCGGGTAATAACCGGTGTTTACACGCCTCATCGGCGCCACCCAGCAGAGCATAGCCCGCCATCACAGCGGAAGCAAAGAAGGGGCCGCAATAGAGGGTTCGACCCATCTCCTCGGCAATAATGCCCAGCTCTATCGGCCCGAACCCATAACCCCCATAAGCCTGGGGAATATGCGCCCCCGCCAAGCCAACTTCAGCGCTCAGCTGCTGCCAGACGCCCGCATCATAACCCGCATTGTCTGCCATCAAGTGGCGCACGGCACTGATCGGAGACTTATCCGTGAAGAACCGTTTGACGACATCACGAAACTGCTGTTGATCGTCGTTGAACTCTGTCGTCATAGGGTCACATCCATCTTCGGTTATCCGCCAATAGCAATCAGGCCACACCTGGCGCTTGTTCGTGCCGGTGCCGGCAGCATTTTGGCTATTTTAGCCGCCAGATCATCTCGCAATAGAACTTGCTGGCAAGCAAATAACAGTAGTAGAGTTGGTCCGTTAATGTCTACCCCCTTTCTTACTATCAATAATTGGAATGCAGACTCACACGGGAATTTGATCATGACTGAAGCCTGGATTATCGACGCAGCACGCACCCCTCGCGGCATAGGCAAACAAGGCAAAGGTGCCTTGTGGGAAGTCCATCCGCAGAAATTGCTCTCTACGGTGCTCAGAGCCCTGGTGACACGAAGCGGTCTCGACAGCCAGGATATTGATGACGTCATCATCAGTTGCAGCACTCAGTTTGGTAACCAAGGTGCCTGTATCGGCCGCATGGCAGCCTTAGATGCCGGCTTCTCTAATAAAGCATCGGGCGTGACCCTTGATCGTTTCTGTGGTGGCGGCATCAGTGCGGTCAACTTTGCCGCGGGCAGCATTATGAGCGGCATGGAAGATTTAGTCATCGCCGGCGGCGTCGAGATGATGTCCTATACCCGCGCCGAGGCGCCAAACCGGCCATTAGACGCCGGTAATCTTGATCTGCGTGAAGCTCACCCACAGACCAATGTTGGTCTGGCCGCGGACATTATCGCCACCGAAGAAGGCTTCAGTCGCGCAGAACTCGACGCCTTCTCCGCGACCAGCCAACAACGCGCAGGCCAGGCATTGCTTGACGGCGCGTTCGCCAAGAGCCTAATCCCGGTTTACCGACCCGACGGCACCCTGGCGCTGGACACAGAAGAGTTTCCACGCCCACAGACCACCATCGAGAGCTTGGCGAAGCTCGAGCCCGTCTTTGGCGCCTTCATGGACCTGCCCTTTTATGACTCGGGCCTGACCTATCGCGAGATGGTTGCGAAAAAATGGCCTAACCTGAAGATTGATCATCGTCATCATGCCGGCAGCTCGTCCGGTGTCGTGGATGGCGCCGGCGCCCTCATTCTGGCCTCACCCGCCTACGCGAAAGCCCATGGCTTGAAGCCTCGAGCCAAGATCACAGCGATGGCGAACATGGGTCATTCTCCCGAGTACATTCTCAACGCGCCCGTCGACGCCGCCAAAAAAGTACTGGGCAAAGCGGGCATGACCTTGAGTGATATCGACCTGTTTGAAGTCAACGAGGCCTTTGCTGTTGTTCCAGTCAAATTCATGCGCGATCTTGGCGTCGATCACAGCAAATTGAATGTCAATGGTGGCGCCATCGCACTGGGGCACCCAATTGGCGCCACCGGTGCCATGTTGATCGGTACTGCGCTGGATGAATTAGAGCGTCGTGGCCAGTCTGTGGCCATGGTCACCATGTGTGCTGCCGGCGGTATGGCACCGGCGATCATTATCGAACGTCTGTAGCTACCTCAACCGACCCACTGAACTTCACCGCCTGACAGGCGGTGAAGTTGATACCAACCATATAAACAAGGGAAGCTTGATGACCCATCTAGTACTGCGGCAAGACCATAACGGAGTGGCAACGCTCACCATTAATCGACCCGAGAAGCTCAACGCCCTCACGGTTGCCGTATTCATCGAGCTGCAGAATCATATCGACGATATTCGCGAACAAATTGATACGGTGGGTTGCGTGGTCGTCCGGGGCGCAGGCAAGTGCTTCAGTGCCGGCCATGACCTTACGGATATCGCTGCCGGCGAAAAACTCCCCCGCCCTAACTTCCAGTCTCATGTGATTGAAAACCTGGCGAACCTGCCACAACCGGTAGTCAGCGCGGTACATAGCCATTGTTATACCGGCGCATTAGAACTGGCCCTGGCCGGTGACATTATTCTTGCCAGCGAAAATGCCAAGTTTGCTGACACCCATGCGAAGTGGGCTTTGACCCCGGTCTGGGGCATGAGCCAGCGACTGCCGCGCCGCATCGGCAAGGTCAAGGCAGCGGAAATGATGTTTACTGCCAAGACCTACTCAAGCAGTGAAGCACTGTTAATGAACTTGTGTAATAGTTGTTTCCCTGATGCTGAGTTCGATCTGGCAGTGCAAGCCTTTTGCGAGGCTATGT
>JABMOJ010000100.1 GCA_013204195.1 SAR86 cluster bacterium | reverse complement strand
GAAGTACTCCAAAGAGCTGCAGATGATTTTTCAGGATCCCTACTCATCGCTGAATCCGCGCATGACCGTACTGGATATCGTTGGCGAAGGTCTACTGATCCAGGGTGAGGTTTCCCGTAATGTCGTCAAGGAGCAGGTCGCCGATTGGCTCGGCAAGGTCGGACTCAATGCTGATCATATGTCACGCTACCCCCATGAGTTCTCCGGCGGGCAGCGACAGCGGATTGGAATCGCTCGAGCAATGATTATTCAGCCACGATTTGTGGTGTGCGACGAGCCTATCTCGGCACTGGATGTCTCGGTTCAGGCGCAGGTGGTTAACCTATTAGAAGAGTTGAAAAACGATCTGGGACTCACCATGCTGTTTATTGCCCACGACTTATCCATGGTGCGCTATGTTTCCGATCGAATGGCGGTGATGTATCTCGGTTCCCTGGTAGAGTCAGGCCCGGCTGACGAGGTCTTCTTTCACCCGCAACATCCCTATACAAAGCTACTGGTTGAAGCCAACCCTGAGCCCGACCCGGCCAGCGAGCGCCTACGCCAGCATGTACCGATCGCCGGTGAAATCACTTCGCCCATGAATCTGGGTGCCGGTTGTCGCTTCGCTGATCGCTGCCCGCAGGCCATGGATCACTGCCGGACGGTGACACCGAAGATCACATTTATCGCCGACAATCACACGGTCAGCTGCCACTTATTCGATCAGTCTTAATTTAGGCGATCTGACATTAAGCGCTAGCAAACCGGCGTTTTGCCGACCATTCGCAGCAGTGAAGCCTCGGCGGATAATTGCTCGACCTCCGCTAGTGGAACCCAAGCCAGCGCGTGAGACTCGTCGCTAACAACAATCGCTTGTCCCGGTGCAGCCTGCAGCAAAAATCGGCAATCATAATGCCAGTGGGCTGGTTCCACGCCGCGGGCCGGTATGCCGTGAATATCTATATCAAAAATCTCCGGCGTCACCAGCCTCAAATCATCAAGTCCTGATTCTTCATGGGCCTCACGCATCGCCACTTGAGCAATATCAGATTCACCGTCGGCGTGACCGCCAAGCTGCACCCAAATATTGAGCTTTTTATGATGCGTCATTAGCACCGTCATGCCCTGCGCATCCAGCAACCAGGCGGAACCGGTGATGTGCCCCGCGGCCAGCTGCCGGTTGAAGCAATCGGGGTTATCCTGAATAAAAGCTTGAAGGCGCGCTATCACCTGCGCCTCCTCGGGATAGCGCATTTGATATCGATCAACCAGCTGACTGAGCATCTGACGATGAGGCATGATATTCCTAGCAGTTAAAAGTCAGATAGCGTGTCACTTGATTTCGCTGGATTTGATGGGCGCTCGCTGACGATTCAAATTTTCGTCAAACAGACCCACCAATTGCTCTGTCATAGCATCACCTAACTGTTCCGCATCGGTAATCGTCACCGCTCGGCGATAATGGTGGGTGACATCATGACCGATGCCAATAGCCACCAACTCGACCGGAGAGTGATTCTGAATACGGTCGATCGCATACTTCAGATGCTGTTCCAGATAATTACTCGGATTCACTAGCAAGGTACTATTGTCAACTGGCAAACCATCAGAGATGACCATCAATATCCGTCGGTCCTCCGGGCGGCCAACGATTCGGTTGTGAGCCCACAACAGCGCCTCACCGTCGATGTTTTCCTTCAGCAACTCCTCACGCATCATCAACCCGAGATTCCGTCTGGCACGACGCCAGGGCATGTCTGCAGACTTGTAGACGATATGTCGCAGGTCATTGAGTCTGCCAGGTTGGGTCGGCTTGCCCTGCTGTAACCACAGCTCGCGAGACTGACCGCCGCGCCAGGCGCGAGTCGTAAAGCCTAAAATTTCCACCTTCACCGTACAGCGTTCTAGTGTACGACCCAGGATATCGGCGCACATAGCCGCGATCGTAATAGATCGCCCACGCATGGAACCGGAGCTATCAATCAACAGAGACACCACCGTATCTCGAAATTTCATGTCCTTTTCTTGCTTAAACGCTAACGGATGAAAAGGGTCGATGATGACGTTGGTTAAGCGCGAAGTATCAAGCATGCCTTCTTCCTGATCGAATTCCCAGGTTCGGTTTTGCTGCGCCATCAGCTTCCGCTGCAGACGATTGGCAAGCTTACTGATAATGACCTGAGAGTTCTGCAGGTGTTTGTCCAGCACCCCGCGGAGGCGATCCAACTCTAGGGGGTCACATAATTCATCGGCGAACACGACCTCATCAAAGGCCGTGGTATAGGCTTTGTATTCGCTATCTTTGGGTCGTAACCAGCTGGGTTCTGCGCCAGAATCAGGCGGCGCGCCAGCATCATCCTGCTCACCTTCAGCTTCGGCCATATCCATGGCATCAACATCCATGGGCACCTCGCCTTCAATAGCATCGGCCATGTCGGCATCGCCGGACATTTCCTGTTCCGAGTTGTCATCGCCAGCTTCAGTCTCCACCTCCTCGGCTTCCTGGCTTTCCTCGTCAGCATTACCCTCGCCGCTGTCTTCACTCCAGTCATCACCCAGCCCTAGATCATGAATCATCTTTCGAGTCAATTTGGTAAACTCTGCCTGGTCGTACATGATGGCATCCAGATCAACGAGCTGATCACCCAGATGTTGCTCGATATAGTCACGCCATGGCGCCAACGCCTGATTGGCCACCGGCGGCAGCTCACCAATCATCTTTTCTCGAATCAGCAAGCCAACGGCATCACCCAGGGGCACATCCTGTTGGGTTTCTGCTCCGTCATAGCCACGATTAATGCACTGCTGTTCGAGCTCGGCCTCCAAATTATCCTGCACGCCGCGCATCAAGTAAGAGCCGATCGCGGCAATCCGCGCCGCTTCCACAGCATCGAAGACTTCCTGGGCGGCGCTGGTGTCAGGCTGGTGACGCTGATGATAATCAAGGTCGTGGAATCGCAGGCGCAGGGCAATTTCATCTGCAGTACCCCGCAGGGCCGCCAGCTGCTCGGTGCTCAGCGCCTCCTCAGGCAGCGGAATGCGCGCCCGATTACCCTGAATATAGGGTTTACCGCGGCCAAAGCTCACCGTCAGCTCCTGATTACCAGAGATAGCACGCATGGTTGAGGTCACAGCCTCTTTAAATATTTCCGTGGAATCAACATCGTCCAACACGGTCTTCCTCCATCACGACAGGGCGCGGTATAGGGTCTAACCGAGAACCAGGCGAGATGCCGATTCAGGCAACTCCTCGCCCATGCAACGCTGGTAGTATTCGGCGACGATCGATCGTTCAGTTTCATCACACTTATTCAGAAACGTGAGACGGAAGGCAAAACCATAATCATTGAAAATTTTGGCGTTTTCAGCCCACATGATCACTGTTCTCGGCGACATGACAATGG
>JABMOJ010000099.1 GCA_013204195.1 SAR86 cluster bacterium | reverse complement strand
GGTGTATCGCAACCACAATCCGCAACTATTGCAACGTTTTGGCCGCGACAAGGGGGCGGATATTCCGCTGCCGACGGAATATGTCAGAGCCCTGAAACCACTGCTAGATAAGTATGGTAATGACCAAGCGCTGACTCTCATTCTCTTCACCCTGGATGAAACCAGTTACAGCCGCGAGCTTGCGCCGCTGGCAGGCCATTACCCAGCACTCAAACTCGGACCACCTTGGTGGTTTCATGACAGCCCGGAAGGCATGCGCCGCTATCGTGAGCAGATCACGGAAACTGCCGGGTTTTATAATACCGTTGGGTTCAACGATGATACCCGTGCTTTTCTGTCGATTCCCGCGCGCCACGACGTCGCCCGCCGAGCCGATAGCGCGTTTCTGGCGCGTCTGGTGGCCGAGCATCGGTTGCTCGAAAACGAAGCTGTGGAACTCGCCCATGACCTCGCCTATGGCCTGGCTAAAAAGGCTTACAAATTGTGAGGCCCACCCATCCGGCAAACCGCCTGCGTCCCAGTTTGTTATCGACACTACCCACAACAGTCGCCCTGCCGACCTACGATCACGCGCAACTCAAGACGGGCATCGTCCATCTCGGTGTTGGTGCGTTCCATCGAGGCCACCAAGCGTGGTACACGGAAGCGGTACTCAATGCCAAAGGCGGGGCTTGGGGCATCTTGGGCGTCAGCTTGCGCAGCGACCAGGTGCAACAACAACTGCGTCCCCAGTCAGGTCTCTACACGTTGGTACAACGCCATGGTGCAAGCGTCACCCGGCAGATCATTGGCGCCATTCAAGACGTGTTATCGGTACCTGCTGACAACGACCTTATTATCGAGGCTATCGCGGCCACCGATACCCATATCGTCAGCTTGACCATTACGGAAAAAGGCTATTGCTACGACCAGGCTAACCATAGCCTGGCTGAAAACCACCCAGACATTGTCTTTGACCTACAGCAAGTGACCGATGAGCCACTAACCCCACGACCCAGAACAGCCATTGGTTTTATCGTCGCAGGCCTGCGCCGCCGCAGGCTGGCAGCCCATGGCGGCCTCACCTTACTCAGCTGCGACAACCTACCTGGCAATGGCAGCATCCTCAAAACCGTGGTGCTGGATTTTGCTCGGCACCTAGACCCTGAGCTGAGCCACTGGATACTGACCCACCTGAGCTTTCCGAACAGCGTCGTCGATCGAATGGTACCTGCAACGACCGCCAGTGATCTGGCAGAACTCAACCAAGATCTGGGTGTGAACGACCAGGCGGCGGTATTCACTGAAACCTTTAGTCAATGGATTATCGAAGACCAGTTTTGCGCCGGCCGTCCTGAATGGGAGCTCGGCGGCGCGGTCTTTGTCGATAATGCCACGCCATTTGAACAGGCCAAGTTGCGCTTACTCAACGGCAGCCATTCCCTGATCGCCTATCTGGGACAGCTTAGTGGCTACCCATATGTTCACCAGGTCATCAACGACGAAGTCTTCGCTGAACTGGTAGACCGTTATATGAGCGAGGTCTGCCCGAGCCTTCAGATGCCAGCCGAGTTTAATCTGCCAAACTATCGGCGACAATTGCTGGACCGTTTTGCCAACTCGGCGCTTAACCATAGAACCGCGCAAATTGCCGAAGACGGCTCCCAAAAAATTCGTCAACGTTGGCTCGAAACCGTCTTGGCTGACAACCCGAAAGATTTCAAAATTCATGCTCTCGCGCTGGCGGGCTGGGCTGGTTTTCTCCGCCAGGTTCGCGACGACGGTGAGCATTACGACATCATCGATCCCGCCGCAGACGGTTTGACCGAAGTTGTGCGCGACCATCAAGATGCGCCGATCAGCAAACTGCTTAGCCACATAGGCCTAAACGAATGGGCCGCCCAACGACCTAACTTTGTCGCCCTCGCTGACCAGTACTTTCGGCTTATTCAAACCCAAGGTAGTCGGGCTACCGCCAGCGCTGTTCTGGCAGGTGACCTGTGAGTAACCATGGGTATGATATCGTCTGCGCTGGCGAAGTCATGGTGGAATTTTCCAGCCTGGATAATCACCAATGGCAACAAGGCTTTGGTGGCGACACCTATAACACGGCGGTGTATCTGGGCCGCGCAGGCCTGAACTGCGCTTATATGACACGCTTGGGTGACGACCTATTTTCCACTCAGGTTGCCAGCATCATTGCCGCAGAAGGCCTGGGCACAGATCACCTAGAGCACATCAAGAATCGTCAAATGGGTTTATATACCATCACCAACGGCCTAGACGGTGAACGCAGTTTTGACTACTGGCGGGGTCTCAGCCCTGCCCGTGAACTCTTCGCAGCCAACCTGACGCCGCCCAACTGCCGCTACTTTTATTTAACTGGTATCACCCTGGCCATCGTCGCCGACCAAGACATTGAGCATCTGGTCACTTGCCTGACGGCGTTACGCGCACGGGGTACTTTGATTGTTTTTGACCCCAACTACCGACCGAAACTCTGGACCAGTGTCGCTGAGGCGCGCCAAGCTTACAGCCAAATTCTGCCCCTCTGCCAGATAGTGATGCCCGCACTGGAAGACGACATGGCGTTATGGGAAATTAGTACCCTTGAGGAGTCTATGGCGCTGTACCGACCATTCGACCTTGAAGAGCTCATCATCAAGGCGCCTGACCTGAGCTGTCATGTCGTGAGCAACGACTCGCATATCACAGGCACGGCAATTCGGGTCAACGCCACAGACACTACTGGCGCCGGAGATTCATTTAATGCCGGCTATTTAGCCGCTCGAATTCAGGGCGAAAGCATCCCTCAGGCCATCCAGGCGGCGCAACAACTCTCGGCGCAGGTGGTTCAACATCGAGGCGCGATTATGCCGCGCCAACTTCACCGAGGAACTTAACATGCAAGAGACATGGCGCTGGTTTGGCCCCGACGACAGTATTACTCTGCAGCACATCAGACAGGCTGGCGCGACAGGAATTGTCACGGCACTCCATGATATTCCCACGGGTGAACTCTGGCCGCTGGATGCCATCATCGCGCGCAAGGCGCTGATCGAAGCCCAGGATTTGACCTGGTCAGTGGTCGAGAGCGTACCACTGCATAACGATATCAAGACCCGCACTGGCGACTATCTTCGGCACCTCGAAAACTATCGGCAGACCTTGTTGAATCTTGGCCAAGTAGGCATCCGGACGGTGTGTTACAACTTCATGCCGGTGGTGGATTGGACTCGTACCAACCTGGCCTACACCCTGCCCAATTCTGCTCAGGCACTACGTTTCGAGATGACCGACTTCGTCGCGTATGACGTGCATATGTTGGCACGAAGCAATGCCAGCCAGGACTATAGCCAAGCCCAATTAGACCGCGCAGCAGCGCGCTTTGCGCAGATGTCAGCGCCGGCGCGTGAACGACTCGAACAAAACATTATCGCCGGCCTACCGGGCGGCGAAGGATCCTATGACCGCACCAGTATTCGCCAAGCAATCAGTGAATTTACCGCGCTCGGCACCGAAGGCTACCGGGCTCACCTGTTTGCCTTTCTGCGAGACATTATGCCCAGCGCCGAACTAGCCGGCGTCAAGATGTGTATTCACCCTGATGACCCACCTTTCTCCCTGTTCGGATTGCCGCGAGTGGTTTCCACTGCCAGCGATGCCAAAGCACTGCTCGACGCAGTACCCAGCAGCAGTAATGGCTTGACCTTATGTGCGGGGTCTTATGGCGCCCGCGCCGACAACGACCTGGTGGCCATGGTTCGCGCCTTTGGACCCAGCATCTACTTCGTGCATCTGCGAAACATTAAGCGCGAGCCAGACGGGTCTTTTTTCGAGTCTGACCACCTGGATGGCGACAATGACATGATTGGTCTGGTGTCAGCGCTGCTCGACGAAGAAGCTCGACGGGGCCATCGCGAGCCGATCCCCATGCGCCCGGATCACGGCCATACTTTGGAGGAAGAGAAGAACAAGCCCGGACTTAAACCCGGCTACTCTTATGCCGGACGCATGAAGTCACTGGCCGAGTTGCGCGGTTTGATCTATGCCCTTGAGCGGGTTCGACCTCGGTGTTTGTCAACAAAGATGTCGCGTTCATTGATTATGCAACCTTAGCCAGTGAGGGCTTGTCGGCGCACAATTCTTTCGGTGGATTCAGCCAGACCTCACTGGTTCTTTC
>JABMOJ010000098.1 GCA_013204195.1 SAR86 cluster bacterium | reverse complement strand
TTTTGGGGTCCATTACTTAGAACTTAAAACCGAATTTACAATTCATACATTATTTAGTGAGTAGATAAGCATGCAGGCGAAAGTTGATAAAATTTTGGTTTACCTCAATAGGGTAACCACCCGTTGTACCTATGGCGCAGTGGCTAAGGTATTGGGCATCAACGCACGGTCAGTGAGTCAGTTGCTCGGCGAGCATCGGCCTGAGGCGTCTTGGGTTGTCAGCGCCACCAGTGGCGACCCCACCGACTATTCTGATAGTGAAAAGCATCCTGAGCTATATCGTACGACGCGTATCATTACTTCAGCTGAAGTCCTTAAGCGCAACCTGGGTTTATAATCTCGGGCTTAGCGCTGTTCTGTTCAGAGAAATCAAACATGGCGCTGCAGCAGGCATGCCCTGTTGTGCAGTCAAGGTTAAAGCCGCGATAGTCTGGTCAAGCTGGATCTGCTGCTCCGACTAGCGCGACTCAAAGGATTTGGTCGCTGTTGATTGAATCAAACCCGGCCGTTGAAATTTGCTCAAGATGCAGCCTAATGTCTGTCGGCCACAACGCTATTTCGAGTTTGAATCGACGTTGATCATGAGAAAATAGGGCGCGAGTAGCCTCCTCGAAGCCCGCTAGGTCGCCAGCCATGGTTGTCATAAAGCGGTGGGTTGAGTCGCGCGCGCGGCGTGCCTGATCGGTCTCTACATTGACCTTGCGGGCTTGTTCGACGAGTTTGCGCAAGGCGACTGACGCGCCGCCCGGTTGCGCTCCAAGCCATTCCCAATGTCGCGGTAACAAGGTCACCTCCTTGCCCGCCACTCCCAGTCTTGGTCTGTCAGACCTGCGGCTCGAGGCTTCCGGGGATAGTGGCGCAGGATAGCGCTCAGCCACTGCCGCGACACTGCCGATCAAGTCCAAATCGACGAACCGACTGGTTTGACAATCGAGTATCAGCAGCGGCTCTGTAGGGTTGCTGTCAAATGCGTGCTTGGCTGCCAGTGCGACGTCGCGCAGCGCGCCGTGAGCGATGTTGCGGTTGCCCAAAAATGCGACACAGTGGTTCTCGGTGGTCGTCTGTATCGGTTGCGGCATGGGTAGACTCCAGTAAATAACGTCATGCGAATAAGCTTAATAGATATTGCTTGGATGTAAGCACGACATCATTAAATTTTGGTGTAAATAAATTACTTAGGCATTAAGCCGAAAGCGGATAAAAAAATCGTTAACGCCATCCACGACACAGTTCTAGGTTTCTAGCCGGGTGCGTTTGCATTGGAGGCTTTCAATACAGATTGCTGATTCCAGTACCAGGCGCCGGTGCCCACCAAGACATTAGTGATTGCGGTTGCCATGAAGATGCCCACATAGCCCCAATAAGTATTGGCGATGATGGCCAGAGGGATGTAAACAATCACGGTTCTAACGATTGAGATAACCAGGGCGGGCATTGGCAGCCCTCGAGCATTAAAACTTGAGCTGGCAATCTGCATGATACCCATAAAACCAATGCTCAAAGGAATAATTAGGAAAAACGCCGTGGCGACCTCATGGACAACCTGGTTGTCGTCTATGAGGGTCACGACCAGATCGCCGATTAACATCATCGTCACGAAGGTGAATAGGCCCCAGCCGAGGCTGAACCAATTGGTTAGGAACAGGGCGCGTTTCACTCGGTCAATGTGACCGGCCCCCCAGTTCTGGCCGATAAAGGGTTCTACCGAGGATGAAGCCGACCAGAGAATCATATGGGCCATGGTTTCCACCCGGGTTGCGACGTTGTAACCCGCCACGACTTCGTGTCCATGACCGGCGAGCAAGCGGGTGATAATCAACATAGACGCGGGCATTACCAGGCCGCTCATGACTGCTGGGCCGCCTACATGGAGGATCGCCGCCCACGACTTGAATATGCCCGTGAGCGACAGTTGCATCATGCGGGATCGGTACAATAAGAGGCTGTACAAGGCGATGCTCCAGAACCGCGAGATGACATAGGCCCACGCGGCGCCGGCGATACCCATTTCCGGCATACCAAACCAGCCAAAGATCAGTACCGGGCCTAGGAGTATCTGGATGACTGAGCCGGTGGTCATGATAATGCCGGGACTCGCGGCGCTGCCGGTAGCCCTTAACAGGGTGGAACCGACCATCGACAACACGAAGAAG
>JABMOJ010000097.1 GCA_013204195.1 SAR86 cluster bacterium | reverse complement strand
AGACAAGGTGGTAGTCATTTTAGTGCCCTTGACAGGGAGCTGAGATTGACTAGACTCTATGAAAATAGGCTTTCAAGGCTTACGTGGTGCCGACATAGGGCAATGACTTACCTTCCGGGCCCACCACTTATCGATGTTAAGTTGCTGAATATTAAAGGAATAAACCCGTCTGTATAAAGGCGTCAGGGTGTATTCACGTATGCTGCGACCAAAATTCTACGGAGGCTATCTAGCCTCAGCACCGATAGTATTGCCTGTAATAGTCTTGTCCTGAGGCGAGGTTTTAGGCCTAGCTGGCAATCTGGCCGTGAGCGAAAGTAAAACCTAAAGCTGAATGCCGCCGACCTTAAGCTGGTTATATAAGGGTTCGAGCTCGCGACTGAAATGCCGCCAGTTAGCCACCGAGCGTTGGTGGATTTTTTCCCTGACCTGCACTGAGCTGGCAGTCGCGCTGGGTGCCGTATTCTGGTCAAAGTCAACACAGGCCTGCTCAAATGGCAGCTGTAGTTGCTCCAGCAAGCGCCGAGTCTGGTTGACCTGGTCGGCGACCAGCGTTTCATAGTCAACCACTACCAGTCGCTCACCCAGTACCGCTTGCCAATGTTTGAATAGACGCTCATACGCCAGGTAGTAGGTGCCGAGATCGGCCAGAGAATAGGCGTAGCGGAAAAAGGGTTGCTTATACATGGCAAAGCACACGTCCATGGGATGTCGGCGCAGGTGGACGATGCGGGCATGAGGAAATGATCGGGCAATAAAGCCCAGGTACAAGAAATTTTCCGGCAGTTTATCCAAAAATAACGGCGCTTTGCCGAGCTTGTAGTTAATCGCGTCCCGGTAACTATTGGCGATCACTATCGATTTCTTGCGGGCCGCGGCGCGAATCATGCTGGGGCTGATGGCGCCCTGCGCATTACTGCCGCTGGCTTTACGAACCGCTGCTTGCAGGAAGAAGGTTTCGTCGGCGCTTTCCACGTGGGAATGGCTCGAAATGATTCTCTCCGTCAGTGTGGTTCCCGACCTGGGCAGGCCAACGACAAACACGGGTGTCTTTTCGCTGGCCTGGCTGACGTTCTCCTGATGCTCTTGTAGCCAGTCAGCGTTGCAGGTCTCAATGATGCAATTGATCAGCGCCAGATCGTCGCCGACGTCATACTCAGCGACGCTGGTGACTGCATCGCCTGCCCGCTGGTAGTAATTGAAGGCTTCCTGCCAGCGCTGCAGGTCCTCGAGTTCCTTGCCGATGGCGTAATACAGAAAGATGTTCTTGTCCGGCATAAGGCCGTTATGCTCGATGATATTGAGCATTTGGGTCAGGTGGTTTGAATCGTGAGCTGTTTGCAGTCTGGCGAGCTGATAGTGATTCCGCTGGTGTTGCGGTTGGCGGGTCAGCAGTTCGGTATACAGGGCCTTGGCTTTGCCTGACTGACCGACAATCACGCTGTTTGCCGCCAGCTTCGCCTTGAATATATCGACGCGCGGTTGCAGTTGATGGGCGCGTTCCAGCAGCAGTTGGGCATCGATAAACAAGCCCAGACGGCTGTAGATACTAGCGCTCATGTCGAGGTACAGAGGGCTGTTGTCGAGTGATGTGGCGTAGTCGCGAAGCAGGTTCAGCGCCTCACTATTGCGCGCTGAAAGCATATACTGGTAGGCCAATTCGACCGCAGCATCATAGCGCATTGCATCAACCGCCAGCGTTTTTTTGAAGGCGCTGGCTGCCTTGTCGGGCCGCGAGGCTGCTTTATGCGCCAGGCCTTGCAGGAAGTAGCCTTCAGGACTACTACGATTAAGCTGGATCAAGGCCGCGGCGCATTTGTCTACCAATGGCCAGTTGCCAGCTCCAACCGCGCGCCTGGCCATGGTGCTCAACTGGTGCTGCTGATCATTCACGCGAGCCTCGCGTGCCGGGTTAAATGAGCTTCGGCGCTAATCAACGGCAATGCCGGCTTGCTCAAGATAGTCTTTCAGCGGTGCAAGCTGCGCCTCGTAGTGGCGCCAGTTTTTGACTGAGCCTTTATATATTTTCTCTCTGACCTGTACCGAGCTGGCCGTGGCACTCGGCGCTGTATTCTGATCGAAGTCAATGCACTGTTGTTCGAAGGGCAACCCGAGCCGTTCGAGCAACGATCGCGTCTGCTGCTCCTGATCGCCAACCAGAGTCTCATAGTCGACCTCGATTAGGCGGTCCTTTAGCACCATGTGCCAGTGCTGCCTCAGGCGCTCGTAAGCGACGTAGTACTGCCCCAGATTCTCAAGTGAGTAAGAGTACTTATAAGCCCAGGTGAAGATCTGCTTGTACATCGAGAAACAGGCGTCCATGGGGTTACGGTGTAAATAGACGATGCGCGCATCGGGCCAGGCCTTGGCGATAAACCCCAAGTATTGGAAATTGAACGGCAATTTATCAATGAACATCGGAGTATCGCCATGACGATAAGCAACTGAGTCCATATAACCCTTGGCGACCACGTCGGTGTCAATGTCAGCAAGAGCCCGGATCATTGATGAATTCATATTCTCGACGCTTTCCACTCCGCTTTCTCGACGCAGCACCATCTGTAGGAAAAGGGTCTCTCCCAAACTTTCAACCTGAGAGTGGCTAGAAATGATGCGTTCGGTGAGAGTGGTGCCTGTACGAGGCAGACCAACAATGAAAATGGGTGTCTTGGCGTCAGCTTCTTGGGTTGTTACCTTTTTGCTCGTCCCCAGCCAGCTCTCGCTGCAGGTCTCAATGATCGTGTCAATCAGCTGGATGTCGTTCGCCACCTCGTATCGAGCAATGCTGGTGACGGCATCGCCACCCGTTTTGAAGTACTCAAAGGCTTCGTCAAAACGACCGAGATCTTCCAATTCTTTGCCAAGAGCGTAGTACATGAAGATGTTTTTGTCAGGCGTCTCGGTTGAGGTGCGCAACACCTCTTGCATCTGCCTGATATGCGAATCGTCCCGCGCCTTGGCTAGTCTTGAAAGCTGATAATGATTGCGACGATGGCCCGGAAATCGCTCAAGCAGCGATGTGAATATCTCTTGGGCCTCGTCGATCTT
>JABMOJ010000096.1 GCA_013204195.1 SAR86 cluster bacterium | reverse complement strand
GGAATATCGTCTTCACCGGGGTGCCCGCCACATTCAAAACCATCTACAGACACCGCATCACAACCAATCGCCTCGGCCTTCAAAGCATGTCTCACCGAGGTACATTTGTGGATCACCTTGATATTCGCCGCTTTCAACATCGGCAGCCATTTTGCTGGATTATTACCGGCGGTCTCGACGGCCTTGATACCGCTGTCGATGATGGTTTGTACCAAACCCGGATAATCCGGAGGCGTTACCGAAGGCAGGAATGTCAAATTAACCCCAAAAGGCTTGTCGGTCATGGCGCGACAGCGGTCAATCTCGTTCTTGAGCTTTTCTGGCGTACCTTGAGTCAGGCCGGTGATGATACCGAGACCGCCGGCATAGGAAACCGCCGCCGCCATTTCTGCCAGCCCGACAAAATGCATACCACCTTGAATGATGGGGTGTTGAATACCAAAGAGTTCAGTGATGCGTGTTTTCATAATAATGCTCTGTGAGAGAATGAATAAGTCGTTAGGTTAATCAATCGACGGTGTTTACATCGAGAGTGGTTAAATTGCGATACGATATTTGTCGATCTGAATATCGTCTTCACCCAGGTCGGTGAAATTATCATCTACCCGGCCTTTAATATAATCTCGCCAAGTAAAACTATTAAACCGCGGTGCGCCCTGCGTCAAGCCGGCGATGGGCTCCAGTAGCGCATCGTTTCTCGGATTGTAAAAATACGGCGTGCTATATCGAGCAGTTTGCGCCATTGGTACAACGCGATGGACCGCAGCACGATAATTATCGTTAGTCCAAACCTGCATGGCATCACCCAGGTTAACCACGATCGTACCCGCTTTTGGTGTCACATCGATCCAGCCTTCGGATTTTGATAAAGCTTGTAAACCGCCGGTCATGTCCTGCAACAGCAGGGTCAATATTCCGGGATCCGTATGATGATGCAACGCCATATCGCCAAGCCCGGCAACCGCGCCCGCTTCCGCGCCGGACAGCGGATCTACCAGCGGATAGTAATTCAGCCGCACATTACTGGTCCTTGGGTCCCCTGGTGGATAGCCAGCGTCCAAACCAACTTGATGATTCAGCGCGCGATAAACCAGCTGCAAAGTGCGCTCGGCAATATCTGACGCTTGAATAAAAAATTGCTCCATCGCTTGCCGAAACGCCTGCTGATCGGCCGGCCACTGATTAAGATCTGTTCGATCTTCTCTGGGCAACATATAATCAAACACCTCTTTCAGGTCTCGTTTGCGCTTCGTCAATTCACGGTCATAGAAACCTAAGGGGATGCTATCACTGCGCAGAATTTTGCGCTTTTCGGTCTGCGGCAGATCAAAGAAAGCCGCCGAGGCTTGCCACATCTCGTCAATCACCTCATCGATGCCGTGATTTTCCAATAGAAAAAACCCGTGGTCTCGACAGGCAAGATCCAAGGGCAGCAGTGCCGATGGGTCCTGTTCCGCATGGACTAAATCAATAACCGGGACTTGTGACATGAAAGGCTCTGACTGTTTGCTGTTTGAGCCACTGAATATAGCCCATCAGCCTTGACTTTGCATGTCTGGAGGCGGCTTGCAGACAGTACTTGACCATTTAATTTAACTGAACTAAACACCACTGACGATGATATTTCAGCGCCCTCGGCCTGACCCATCAGGCAGTCACCACCCGTGACCAGCGGCTTCAGGCTTAAACCGCCCTAGGGCCACGAGGCCCATCGACAACCCCAGTCGACTGTCAAACCGCGCCGTTATTTATCTGCTGAATTGCGCGCTATAGCTCTGAATGGCCCCGTATCAGACCGAGGCTCTTTAGGCATTTCAAGGACCCGTTCGGCGATAATGTTTTTCTGAATCTCGTCGGTGCCACCGGCAATCGAAATCGCCGGCACCGACAATAAAATCTCCGCGATCACGCCGGCTTCTGCTGCTGTTGCGCCACTCAACATGGCATCAGTACCGGCAACAAGGGTATGCACATGGGCTGCCTGCCGCGCGATAACACTGGCCGCCAACTTACCAATCGATCCTTGGGGGCTCACCGTATTGGATCCTGCCCGGCTCACCGCAGCAGCACTGGCTGCCGCCAGATCAGCACCAAGTTTCATCGATAGCAGCTTGGCGAGTTCCTGGCGGATATGCGGGTCGTTGATGGCACCGGTTTGCCGGGCTCGCGGCAGTGCCAAATCCGCCCGTCCCGCGCGCTGGGGATACCAAGTATAGGGTTCGAGCGCAATCAACAGCTCGGCACGATATTCATCATAAACACGCCCCTGCAGACTACTCAAACCTTTCAGCCCGCCATCTGGCCGACTTTGGCTGAAGCCCTGGCGCTCGATCGACAGT
>JABMOJ010000095.1 GCA_013204195.1 SAR86 cluster bacterium | reverse complement strand
CTGCTGCGCTGTCCGCACCGAGAACGCGATCGAGTACTGACAGGAATTGACGGTATTCATTTGGGTCCACAGCTTGGGGCCAGTTCTTGAAGTTCGCGCATTGCTGCTGTTTAAACGCGACAGGCAAGCGAATGTCATCGAGACTAATGGGGATCAGTACCTCGCGATCTAAGCCTTCAAGAGCTTCATTTTTGACCCATTGAGAGTTGACTGAGCTATAGCTCCAGACCACAACAACACATTGGGCTGCCTGAATTTCGCGGTCAATGGTAGCCTCAAAGCTCTCCCCGGGTTGTAGTGCTCGATCCCACCAAACCGAATATCCTTCAGCTTCAAGTGAGGTCACCAAGGATCTAACGCGTGGTAGATCCTCGTGTGCATAACTTAAGAAAACCTGGGCCAAGTTGCCGATCCTTTTAGGGGGGCTGTTGTGGACCCTAAATGATAATGGTTTATAGTGCCATGGCCTGACTCAACAGACGCTTGATTTCCAGCTAGGCTGAGTCTAAGTCATTGATATTATATTAATGTCAGTGTCCATAGACAACTTGGTGTAATCGATTTATCAGGCGGGTTTTGTCTTCTTGATTGAGGAAGCTGCCAATTTCCAGTTCCTGCCCATGAGAGCGGATACATATAGTGCTTGTGTCGCCGCGACGGCGAGGGCCCTTCACCAAAAATTGAGACCAGCTGCGGTTGAAATTTCGGACCTCCTGACGATGAAAAATCCCTTTTTCGATCACCACTTCATGAGTCGAAATGATGATAATTTCCTGGCGATAGCAGCGATAAACGCAGTAATGAATGCATAGCCAGAGAAAGGCTATCTCAAGTATTGAAAAAGGTAGGATTAACCAGGCTCCGGCGAATAAAAACCCGATGCCGATCGTCACAGAGATGGCCATCAGGCTATAGAGTAGCGTGAGATTAGCCCGCCAGGTCCAGGAAAAATTCGGTGTCAGGACGATACGACCGGTGAGCGAGGCGCTGTCGATGTTGGCGTCGACCATATTGAGGGCATCCGTAATGGCGTTAAGAAGTTCTATCAGTCGTGGCCGTCGGCCTTAAACCAATTTTGGTCTAAGCAGTGGCCAATAATTGCGTCAGAGCCTCGAGTAGTTGATCATTTTCAGTACGCGTACCAATAGTAATGCGAAGCTTGTCGTCCAGTCTTGGTTGGTCGAAATAGCGCACCAGAATGTGCTTTTGCTTAAGTCCTAAGTAGAGTGAGGCGGCAGATATGCCGATAGTTACAGGAACATTTACTAGCAAAAAATTTGCCTGGCTAGGCGCCGAAGTCAGATCCATAGCCAGTAAAGCCTCGCTGAGGCGCTGCCTTTCCAAGCGTACTTGTTGCCAGCTCTGGCGTGCATGATCTTGGTCTAGCAAGGCCGCCGTCGCAATTTTCTGGCTGAGGAGGTCAAGATTGTAGCTGTCGCGAGTCTTTTCCAACATGGGTGTGATTAAGCTGGCCGTACCAATACCATAACCAAACCTTAGGCCCGCCAAAGAGTAACCCTTACTCAACGTCCGCAGGAACAGCAAATTGTCGAATTGATGCACTAGATCGAGACAATCGTGCTGCAGTGATGGGTCAACGAAATCGATATAGGCCTCGTCAATCAATAACACTGAATCAAGCTGAGCTGCCATTGACGCAATGGTTGCCGCATCCAGCAGATGGCCGGTCGGGGCGTGGGGATTCACAATCAGCGTTAAGGCTGCGCCAGCTTCGTTGGCCTGCTGGCAAAAGTTAGAAGGCAGTGACCAGTCAGTCTGCAGCGGAATCTGTAAGATGGGACAGTCCTGAATTTGCGCTAATACAGGGTATAAAGAATAAGTAGGTGCTGTCATAGCAATCAGTCGTCCAGGGTCGACGAAAGTCGTGATAATGAGCCGCAATAACTCATCGCCACCTCGAGTTGCGATGATGTTGCTTCTGCTAACCCCGTGTAAAGCCGCTGCCACATCTCGAAAAGTGTCGGCGGTGGGCGGCGGATAGCGCCGCAGCGCGACGGGATCAAAGTCCTGTATAACGCGGTTGACAGCCGGTGCAGGTGGATAAGGGTTCTCGTTGGTATTGAGTTTGATTGTGCGAGCGTCTTCCGGTTGTTCACCAGAGGCATAGCCTTGCATACGCTGGATATTGTCCCGTTCAAAGCTCATGTTCTATTCCTGCGTGTAGGTCGTGTCTGGTGGTTCGTAGCTGACCGTCTGAATATACAGTTCCTGTTTGCCACTGGGCAGTTTGACAACAATATCATCGCCCTCGCGTTTGCCCAGCAAGGCTACCGCCAGTGGCGATTTCAGACTGACCCAGCCTTTTTTCAAGTCAAACTCATCGGCCCCTACAATGCGGACCAGACTGATAGTGCCGACTGCGTCTTCCAGATGAATCCAGGCGCCAAAAAATACCTTGTCTAGCTCTGTTGGTTTTCGATCGACGATTTCCAGATTGTCCAGGCGTTTGGTCAAATAACGAATACGCTTATCGATCTCTCGTAGATGCTTTTCACCGTAAATATAATCCGCATTCTCGGAGCGATCGCCAAGTGCCGCCGCGGCAGAGACGATTTTGGTCACGGCCGGCCGCGTAACTCGCCAGATGTTCGTGAGTTCATCTCTCAGGATCCTTGCACCTTCTGGTGTGATGTAGACTTTTTCGGTCATTGTCTAGCCGTCATGGTGGTGGGTGGTAATGGCATCGACGTGTTTACCACATTCGCTCAGCTAAACAGGCAGCCCAGACGAGACAAGCGAGCGCCAGTGCCAACATCACGGCGGCAGAGCCAAAGTCCTTAGCAAGCCCAGACAGCGGGTGGTGCTCGGTACCGATTCGATCGATGCAGGCCTCGATGCCTGAGTTGAGTAGTTCAACAATTAAGACGATCATGCCTACGCCGATCAATGCCGCCCATTGCAAAGGGCTACTGCCGAGCCAGATTGCCAAAGGAATGCTGATAACAAACAGGCCAAGTTCCTGGCGAAAGGCTGCTTCATTGCGGTAAGCCATGGTCAGCCCGTTGATTGAAAAGCGGGTAGCGTTCTTGAAGTGCTTGAAACCGGTATTCGCGGCTTTATCAAAGGCAACAGGACCGCTCTGTTCAGGCATTTTATCGGGCACAGTAACTCCCTAGTGCAAAAGTCGCCAAAATTGACACAGGGTTCCCTTGAAAGCAACTGGCAAGTTCGTTTGAGCACACTGAACGGCTGCCAAATGGCGAATATTTTTCTCTTGAATAACGAGTGCCTGTCCCCAAACTAAGCGGTAACCTACATTCGGCAAGTCAAATACAGGACGTATAACTCATGCGAATCGATCGATTTACCAGCAAATTACAAGAAGCCATGTCCGATGCTCAGTCTTTGGCTGTGGGCAAGGACCACAATCAGATCACTCCGATCCATCTGATCATAGCGTTATTCGATCAACGAGGAGGGTCTACCAGGCCATTATTTTCGCAGATGGGCGTGGATGTTGCTAAATTTCGTGAGGAGCTGGATAAGCTGCTTGAGAACCTAGCGGTGCAGAAAGACAATTATGGTGATGTTCAAGTATCCAAGGAGCTTAGCCGTCTGCTGAATGTGGCCGACAAATTTTCTCAGCAGCGCAATGATCAGTTCATTTCCAGTGAGTTAGTGATTCTTGCGGCGCTTGAGGATCGTGGTGACCTGGCTCAATTGTTTGAGAAATACAATGTCAAAAAGGATGCGCTGGCGCGAGTCATCGATCAGATGCGCGGTGGCGACTCGGTCAAGGATCCAAATGCGGAAGAGACTCGGCAGGCCCTCGACAAGTATACGGTTAATCTCACTGAGCTTGCCGAGAAGGGTAAGCTCGACCCTGTGATTGGGCGAGATGACGAGATCAGGCGGACCATTCAGGTGCTACAACGTCGTACAAAAAACAACCCTGTATTGATCGGTGAGCCTGGTGTGGGTAAGACCGCGATCATTGAAGGTCTGGCGCAACGAATTATCAATGGTGAGGTGCCTGAGGGCTTGCGCCACAAACGTATCCTGTCGTTGGATATGGGAGCCTTGATCGCCGGCGCGAAATTTCGAGGAGAGTTTGAGGAACGACTCAAAGCGGTGTTAAGCGAGTTATCGAAGGAAGAAGGTAGCGTCATCCTCTTTATTGATGAAATTCATACGATGGTAGGTGCTGGTAAGGCCGAAGGTTCAATGGACGCTGGCAATATGCTGAAACCAGCATTGGCTCGGGGTGAACTGCATTGTGTCGGAGCCACGACCCTGGATGAATATCGCAAGTATATGGAGTCCGATGCGGCCCTTGAGCGTCGCTTTCAGAAAGTTCAGGTGGATGAGCCTAACGTTGAAGATACGATCGCGATCCTGCGTGGTTTGAAAGAGCGTTATGAAATTCACCATGGTGTGGACATTACTGACCCAGCGATTATCGCTGCGGCCAAGCTTTCTCATCGATATATCTCTGATCGCCAGTTGCCCGATAAGGCCATTGACCTGATTGATGAGGCAGCCAGCTTGATTCGCATGGAGATGGACTCTAAGCCCGAAGATATGGATCGCCTGGAACGTCGTTTGATTCAGTTTAAAATCGAGCGCGAGGCCCTGAAGAAGGAGACCGACGAAGGTTCGCTGCAACGCCTGGCCACCTTGAATAAATCCATCGAAACGATGGGAAAGGAGTATTCAGATCTCGAGGAAATCTGGAACGCCGAGAAGGCGGCGTTGCATGGAGCACAACATATCAAAGAAGCTCTGGAGCAGGCTCGGTTAGATATGGAAACAGCTAGGCGAGCCGGTGATTTGACGCGGATGTCTGAACTACAATATGGCACAATTCCTGGGCTCGAAAAGGAGCTCGACTCGGCGTCGAAAGTAGAAACCTTAGATATGAAGTTGTTGCGTAACAAAGTCACTGACGAGGAGATTGCCGAGGTTGTGTCGAAGTGGACGGGTATCCCGGTGGCGAAGATGCTTGAAAGTGAAAAAGCCAAGCTGCTGCAGTTGGAGGAGGAATTGCATAAGCAAGTGGTGGGTCAGGCTGAGGCAGTGAACGCGGTGGCTAATGCTGTTCGACGTTCTCGAGCTGGAATTTCCGATCCGAACAGGCCTAACGGTTCATTTTTGTTTCTTGGCCCAACCGGGGTAGGTAAAACTGAGCTATGCAAATCACTGGCGCGCTTTTTGTTTGATACCGAAGATGCCATGGTGCGGATCGATATGTCCGAGTTTATGGAAAAGCATTCCGTTGCACGTCTCATTGGCGCGCCTCCCGGGTACGTTGGTTACGAAGAGGGTGGCTATCTGACAGAACTCGTCAGGCGTAAACCTTATTCTGTGATCTTGCTGGATGAAGTGGAAAAGGCGCATGCGGATGTTTTTAATATCCTGCTGCAGGTGCTTGATGATGGTCGGTTGACGGATGGTCACGGGAGAACTGTTGATTTCAAGAACACCGTTCTAGTGATGACATCGAATCTCGGCTCGGATGTGATTCAAACACTCTCAGGTGCGGCGGAGTATGAAGAGATGAAGTCCGCGGTGATGGGAATAGTGACTCAACACTTCAGGCCAGAGTTTCTGAATCGAGTGGATGACGTTGTGGTATTCCATCCATTGTCAAAAGATCAAATTGTCGGTATTGCAAAAATTCAGCTGCAAATTCTGCAACGGCGCCTTCAGGAAACTGATATCTGCCTGGAGCTTGATGCGGACGCCATGGAGTTCCTGGTGGATGTAGGCTACGACCCTATCTACGGTGCTCGGCCTCTGAAGCGGGCGATTCAACGCTATATCGAGAACCCTTTGGCTCAGGAGTTGTTTCGGGTCGCTACAAATCAGGAGATAAAATTTTGATGCGCCGCGAAGGTAACGCGCTGGTGTGCGCTGGGTAATAAGACAGTTGACTACTGTATAAGTAAACAGTATATTAATGCTGTGTATTCGTACAGTAGTCACGGAGGCTGATAATGAATATCAATTTTCAGTATCGAGTTGAGCAGGAACTTTCAGAACGGCTGTCGCCAGCAGGCCGTCTGCATAGCCAATTGGCGATGCGGGCAGCCAAAGGGATGGCGGTGACTCGTCAAAAAAGTCGGCACGGGCGGGTGGTCTGCCACCATCTGCTGCGCATGTTATCGTCTGAAGGAGGCCGGAATGGTAAGATGGTTAGTGATTTTCAGCTAACAGCACCGGTTACCGCAGCGGACTATGCTATCCGGGCTACTGCCGGCCCTGAGGGGCTGGCGCGGAATGTGCCGCCGGTTTCAGCGCAGGTACAGCAATATTCCCTGGGGTTTTAGCCATACCAGACGGTAACGTGGTTTACCCAAGGCAGGTGGGTGGCGAGCATTTCGAGGCGATTTTGCAATTGTCCAGCAGTTGCACTGTCGGTGAACCGATCTTTGTTCAGGTGCAGCTCTACATCAACCCGGTGATTCAGATAATGCAGGATCATCTTTCGGATTTCCTCGGGTGTCACCTCGTCACTCCAGGCTTCCGTGAGAGCGGTGCGAATTTCTCGCCGTAACGGTGGAATGCTGGCTGCGTCGCGGGTTTCAAGAAGCTCGTCGTCCTCGGCGTCAATATGGACGATGACGTCCGTCAACTCGGAGAACTCCTCGAGCAATGCTCGAGTCACCCATTCGCCGATATGGTGGCCTTCTGACACACTGATGGCAGGGTTAACCTGTAAATGGATGTCAGCGAGTACGTCAGGCCCCATTCTGCGGGTTCGCAGGCTATGTACGCCGCGAACGCCCTCAACCTCCTCGATACTCTTTTGAATGTCCTGCACGTAGGACTCAGCGACGGCCGTATCCACCAGTTCCTCAACGCTTTGTCGAACCAGCTTCCAGCCGATTTGGGCAATCATCAAAGATACGCCGATGGCGGCGAGCATTTCTAACCAAGAG
>JABMOJ010000094.1 GCA_013204195.1 SAR86 cluster bacterium | reverse complement strand
GAACCCTACAGGGAGACCCTATGACAGGCAGATACTTAAACAAGACGGTGATTGTGACCGGTGGCGCTGGCCATTTAGGGCAAGCTATTACGCGTGCTTATTTGCGTGATGGTGCAGATGTGGTGATTTGCGGCCGCCGTGCACCGGCGCAGCCGATCGCTGAAAATGGCCGTCAGGCGGTTTTTGTGCAGGCTGACATTCGCGAAGCCGAGCAATCGCAGCATGTGGTAGACGAGGCGATGGGGCTGTTTGGGCGGCTTGACTTGCTGGTGAATAACGCCGGCGGCAGTCCGCCTATGGTCGCCGCTGAGGTGAGTCCGATGCTGACTGAGAAGATCCTGAAGCTAAACCTGCTGGCGCCCCTGGTGATGTCTCAGCAGGCTTATCAGGCAATGACTGTGCGGCGCGTACTGCAAGCGCCAGCCTTACTGGGCAACATCATTAACATCGCCAGTGTCAGTGGTGCGAGGCCATCGCCTGGCACTGCCGCCTATGGTGCAGCCAAGGCCGGGTTGTTGAACGCGACCAAGTCGCTGGCCATGGAGTGGGGCCCATGGGTGCGAGTCAATGCGCTGATCGTTGGGTTGGTGCGGCATGATGCTGGGCTGGACCATTATGGTGGTGAGGCCGGTTTTAATCGTGTGGCTAATATGTTGCCGCTGAAGCGTATGGCTGAACCCGAAGATGTGGCCAATGCTTGTCAGTATTTGTCTTCCGAACAGGCCAGCTATATCTCTGGCGCAACGCTGGAGGTTGACGGTGGTGGCGAGGTGCCGGTGTTTTTGTATTTGGCGGAACAATCTTAACTTCGTCGTGTAAGGGGTGTTGCAGGCAGGTAACAGTTAGCTTAGTTACGGGCGCTGGGTTGATACCAGATCGGGGAAGTCCAGGCACGTTCTTGGATAACGGGTGAATAGAAAGGTTCGGCGGCAGGGTCTATGCAACATTTACCATACACATCGCCCTCGGCACCGAGTAACGTGATTGCGGATTGAGTGGCCACTGCGGCTTGAGTCCTGCAAGCCGATGCAAATGGATTGACGCCGGCATTCTGACATTGTCGTGTACTCCAGCGGCAAGACGGGTTTTCCAACACGCGGGCGTAATAAAAGGCATGTTGTTGCGCATCGAAGTCAGGGTCTTGCCAGACCGTGCAGAGTTGACTGTAGCCCTGTCCCGCCGGACTGCAGTCTGCGGCATCGACTGTCGCGCCGTTGTTAGGATCGCCGGCAACGTCAAATACCCGTTCGTGGGTTTCGCCGAACTTATCTACCCAACCTTTGACGATCTGCAGCCGTTGCAGATCAAGGCCGGGGTAACCCGATGAGCCTGGGTCTTTTTGTGCGCTGAGCAAGAAGCTGGGCTTCATGGGCTGGTTTTGGGCATCGAACTGTTGGTAGAGGTTACCGCCCATGGGTACACCCTTAGCGTAGGCTGCGGCGATCATCTCTGGGTCGTTGCAGCTCGCGGGTGAAACCTGGCCGGCAAAAAATCGAACGATCGGTCGGCTACCACTGGTGGCATATGTCTCCTTGCGCCGAATAGCGTCAAAGATAGCGTCACGGCTGTTCTCTGTTGCCCACACGACCGCATGGCCACCAGGGTTAGAGAAAAAATGGTCCTGAACGTTGCGGTATTGCGCATCACGGCGGCCGATATGACCGACGTAGCTGTCCTCATCAGTGGCGCCGGCTGTGGCATTGTGCGTGTCCGTACTGCCAATAAAACCCATAACAAAGGGGTTAGTTCCCGTTTTTTGTGCTAGTGCCAAGCCGTCTTTGAGGGTGTTGCGCAACATGTTTCTTGACCCGAAGTCTTCGAGTGCAACGGCGTCGGCGCGAGACGTTCTGACGATGCCGTGCACGGACCCGAGCATGGTGAGGTTGTCGGCTACCACTTGTTCGAAGTCGCATAGTTCATCTTCGGTGCCAAGTCCAAGGCCGCGAAGGCGATCAAATCGACACTCGGAACTGCCCTTGTGTTGGGTTATCTCGACAACCGATTCGAACGCCAGTCGGTCCTGCAACTCCTCTGGGTTTAATGGGTCTCGGAACATCAGACCGCCGGCCAGATTAGGATTGTGGGGTATGGACATCACATCGCAACCCTTACCTGTGTCCAGGCACTGTTCTCGCAGCAGGCGCCATAGTTTAGGGAAGTTACCTCTGCCGGTATCGTAGGTAGAGATTGGCATCTGGGTGACATTGGCGTTCCGGAAAATCACGTTTCGATGCATATTGTTTTGCTGTGGTGCATCGGTATATTCGTATCCGACAAGGGTGGTAAAGGCACAATCGCTGCTGCGATCGTAATGGTCCTCTGCGGCCTTTTGCGTTTCTTCCCAGAACGCACTATTACCCGCCGTGCAATCGGATAGCTGACAGGCAAAAGATTTTTCTGTCGAGTCTTCTAATTGGCCGCCGAGCCTGGACCACCAATTGGCAGCAATGAGCTGCACCCATAAATTACTTGAGCGTGTCATCACGCAGTGCGGCCACCAGTAGCCGGCCTGGCTCGAATCTTCGGTACAGACGTTGATTTGACCTAGAAATTCCGCATGGTCAGTCACTGCAGCAAAATCCAGTGGGCGTCTTAACTGGCTGATGATTGTCTGTTCTCCGGCGGCATCAGGTAGGGTAATGGCCTCACCTTTGGCGTAGCGATAAGCATCTGCTGGGCGGTTACGCTGACTTGAGATATAAGCATCGAAAGACAGTTGAGTATGAATATGCAAGTCGCCGAACAGGGGCTGTTTGTTTATTTGAAAATTGCTGCAGGGCGCTCGGTCCTCCGAGTAGGCGGGGGGCTGTCTGTTAGGTATTTCTGTGCTGAGGCTGAGGCTGCTGGACGTTAAGGCGCAGACGAAGATTGCCAGACGAAACGGTGTGTGGCCTCGGCCATGGGCAAGATACATCAACAATGTTCCTTGAATTTCAGCGTTAGTGGCGTGCTTCGAAACCCTACGTCGAGGTCGCAGTCGTCCGGGCTGTTACTGCGATCACGGCGCTGCGGGCACTTTCCATCGCGCCCTCGATATAACCGATTGCCTGGCAGTCGCCAATGGCAGTCACTGGCAGTCCTGCGTCGAGTAATTGCCCGGCTAGTGACATTTCTGGTTGGGCGCCCATGGCGATAATCACTTGGCCAGCCCTGGCGTGCGCCAGTTGCTCGTCCAGCAGGTAATTGACGCCGGATTTGTTGATCTCCTGAATATTGACGTTCGTAATCAGCGTCGCGCCATGCTCCCGAAGAAGATGAATGACGCGAGCACGGCGGACGATGCTGAGTTCGGGCGCGAGTGTCGCGCTGGGTTCGAGTACGGTAATGTGCCGGCCACGTTCGAGCAAAAATTCGGCCATCTCCAGACCGACCAAGCCGCCACCTATGATTACGATACGTCGGCTGATAGGCATCCACAGCCTGCTCAGCAGGCGCATCAGACGGACATTGCGCAATAGTTGCAGATGCCGGCCGATGGTCAGCATGAGTTGCTGGTCGAGGCGTAATTTTTTGATGGCTTGAGGGTCAGAGCCGAACAGTAGGCCACGCATTTGTTCGCCATCGAACACATGATCAAGGTCTTTGCCGATGATATCTGGGGCTTGCCGTGCGGCACCCGTGGCAACAAAGACATGGTCCGGCCGAAGGGCCAGCACACTTGTCGGGGTGGCGGTTCTATTCAGGTGCACATCCACCTTGTGGACTTGCAGATTATGGACCAGATAGTCGATCAGGCGACCGTTGGGTTCATAGGCTAGTGCCGCTATTCTGGCGGTACCGCCAAGATCACGGTCACGCTCCCACAGGCTGACTTTGTGGCCCTGTAATGATAGTAGGCGAGCGGCTTCCATACCGCCAGGGCCGCCACCGATCACTAGCATATGCTGCCTTGTTAGCGTGTCAGTAGAGGTTGGGTCGCGAGTCAAGTTGTGAGTTGGAATCAGTTCCTTGCGGTACTCAAACCCGACTTCTGGGTTGACGGCGCAGCAGGTGGGTTGGTTGATGAAAATTTTACTGACACAGACATAACAATAGATGCACGGTCGAATAGCCTTGATCTCGCCAGCGATCACCTTGTTAGGTAACTCCGGGTCGGCCAGTAGTTTTCTGCCCATAGCAACAAAGTCGAAATCACCTGCGGCCAGGCCTTGTTCGGCTGCATCAAGCTCGATTCGGCCCACGGCGATGATAGGGATATTGACGGTCTGTTTCGCCATACGCGCGAATGCTAGAAACCCCCCTGGTTCATGTACCAAGGGAGCTTCTGTAAAAGCGATACTCTTGCCTATATTTCCATAGGCGCTGACATCAAAGGCATCGGCGCCAGCCTGCTCAGCGATACGTGCCACCTGACAAAAATCTGCAGGCCTGGTGCCGCCCTCGATGCGATATTCCATGGCATCAAGGCGGACCAGAATAGTAAAGCTTTTGCCGGTAGCGCCACGGATCGCCTTGATAACCTCGACCAAAAGTCTGGCGCGATTGTCTAATGTGCCGCCGTAGGAATCCGTCCGCCGATTACTGGCAGGTGAGAGAAAGCTCGATATCACGTAGCCGTGACCGCCATGGATTTCGACTGCGTCAAATCCTGCTGTCTTAGCTCGAACCGCAGCTTCGGCGAACTGGCTGACCAGTTGTTGAATGTCTGCTTCGCTCATGACTTGATAGCGAGGCCCCCTACCATCAGGTCCTGCCGCTTTAATAAACGTCGAGATCTCGGCTTGCGTGAGTAGGGGCATCAAATCACTTGATGCCTTATCCGGCATCGAAGGCACCAATAAAGGTCGGCCGGCGATGGTGTCTTCCTGGGCGATTTTGCCGCTGTGATTCAACTGCGCAGTAATTTTACAGTCGTGTTG
>JABMOJ010000093.1 GCA_013204195.1 SAR86 cluster bacterium | reverse complement strand
GTCAAGGACTCAAGAGCACCGCCAAGGCCGGCGGTGCTCTTGAGTCCTTGACGGTCTGGGATCGATCGACACCGAAGTCAAAGCTCCAATTGTCGTTCATCTCCCAGCGTTGTTTGAGACCGGCAACCGCCGCCAGGCGCTGAGAATTTTCCTCGTCTTCGGCACTGACACTGGTGACCAACTCACCACCCTCCCACAACCCGGCATTCATGCCAATACGGGTTTTCTGACTGTTCAATTCTTCGCCCCAGGAAAATTCCTGCTCGGCCTTGAGGGTGATCTTGTCGTTGAGCTCGTAATCAAGCCCCACTCGCAAGCGCTGCGGAAAGTTTGCCGCCTGGCCCTGACCACCCAACGGTGTGTCAGCGCTGGCATTCAACGTGGTTTTGCCATCGGGCAGTCGATAGTTACCGCCCAGGGTCAACTGATTAGACACCTGGTCTTGCCCGCCGGCGTCGCTCACTGCCGTGCGCAGGCCGGCATTCACCGAATACTCGTCGGCCTGGTATTGTATGCCCAAGGCAGCAACATCTTGATTACTGGCGCTCTGCAAATTTGTTTCCCGGTAAACGTCACCGCTGATACTGAGGTCTTCCGTCACTTCATAGGTTGACTCAACACCGATCTTGCGGGTACCCGACTCACCACCACTCTGCTGGCCCAAGCCAAAACCACCCTGCTGCTCTCGCATATAGCCTTTGGCTTCCAGATTTTCAGATCGATGGGTGATTTCTGCTAACGCCGCCGAACCCGTGGTGGTTTCGCCGTCCAATTCACTGTGGCTGACAGCGAACTCGGCGCGCACCTCGGTATTATCGTCTATCTGGTATTTCAGATCAGAGCCCAGTAACTCCGCCTCGCGCCCCTGCACCCCTTCGGTGATCAGCGTCACACCAATCTCGGCATTTTCATTGGGCTTGTAGGCGATCCGACCACCAGCATTGAGCTTACTCTGACCACTGCCTTCCAGCTCGTAGTCAACGACGATAAACACCGGGTTAAAAGCCGTGTCCTGACTGAAAATCGGTTCCTTGAAGAACAGGGTGCCGGCAGCGTAATCAATATTGTAATCTACATAACGAGTCATCTGGCGCGCAGTGATGATATCTTGGGAGTGGAATCGATCTCGGGTTTCGATTCGAATCTTCTCGCTGTTGATCAACACATCGTTAGCTTTCAGGCGATAGATACCCGAAGTGCCATCGCCACGAATCTCGTCCTTGACGAACGCCTGGTTAGCCTCGCTGACAAAACCCGTGAACTCGAACACCTCGCCCTTGTACTCCGACTTGATGCCCGTCAGGCTCCGCGAATAGGTGGACAATTCGTTACCCGACAAGCCCGTTGAGAAGTCACCAAACAAAGCATAGAACTGGTCTTTCTCCAGTTTCAGGTAAAGCTTTTCACGACTGGCGGCATCGTACTGAACCGCACTCCTGTCACCATACAGACTGTAATAGGCATTGGGGTCAATGGTCTGCTGCAGGGCATTGCGCTTTTCCTTGGCGGTGTCATAGGCCATGGTCAATACATACTCACCTTTAATCTGGCCCTTGGCATAAAACGCCACGCGACCTTCCGCATCCAACTCATCGTCAAGGCCAGCCTCAGTTAATCCCTGCATATTACCTGACAAGGTGCGATGGGCGACGGTACCCTCGGCAATACCCACCATGATCCAATCACGTTTTTCCGGCTCGACAAACAACTCAACCTCTTCAACCGCATCGTTACGCTTGAAACTGACGCGGTAGCTGCCACTACGACTAACCGGATTGAACAGCACCACGCCTTCCCGAGAAACTTTCACATAATCGCCATCACGAGCCAGGGACAGATCTGACAGACGCATATTCTTCTCGAGTGGCCGAAGCTCATCGCTCTTGTATTGAAGCTCTGACCCTGCCGGGATCACCTCACCGGCCTTGTCCCTAAGCTCCAACCGAATTTTCACCGGACTGGTGCCATCGGCGATATTTCCCGATACATCCGCCACATGAATGCTGAAGATATCGCCGACCCGCAGGATATTCGCCGTCTCCTCCAAGCGTGCGATACCAAAGCTATCAAAGCCCTGCAGTAAAAGCTCATGCTCACCAGGCTCACCAAAACTGACCCCAATATAATTGTAAATAGTCTTGCCGGTGGCCTCATCCTCCATTCTAAATCCAATCTGTTCCTTCGAGACTTCAACACCATCGACGCTCAGTTTTGGTGTCAAGCGGCTGTCCATATCAAATCTCACTGAATTGGAGGCATTGGCCAAGTGCGCACCGTCAACTACCGAAATCAAGCCTTGCACGTCGGGTGCCCGCGTAGCCAAAAGCGCCGGCATCAGCTCGGCCTCAATCGCATCCCAGCTGCCAACGGCCTGAGCTGTCACCGTAGCATTCAATCTATCAAAACCACCAACTAACCGATTAAGGGGCAATGTTACCGAATCGGTCTTACCCCGTTTATTGCCAGCTGATTGAAAAGCCAACCTCACTGTACTTTCGCCATTTAATATTTCGGCATTCGCGTTAATACGCTTTGAATTACCGGGAATATCGACACCTTTGAGTACAACTTCCACCCGCCGGTTTTGACTGCGGCCATCGACGGTAGAATTGACCGCAATCGGATAGCGATCACCAGCGCCAACGATCGTAATCTGATCGACCACGATCTTACCTTTTATGTAGTCCGCAACCACCTTGGCACGCGCCTTCGACAAAACCTCATTGTTAGCAAACTGCTGTCGATTGTGTGGCGCCACGGGCACATTATCGGTATGGCCGACCACCTGAATCTCTGCCCAATGCTTGCCATGCCAGCTAATGATCAATTCATCCAGTGCTTGGATGTCAGCAGCACTCAAATTCGTACTGCGGCTACCAAAGCGGGGGCGCAGGTCTACCACCTCGATTGCAATTTCAGGCGCCATCGGGCTCGATTGGGTATTGCTTTTCGGTGCCAGGGCAAACCGTAGTTCTTGTTCCTGAAGAATATCGCCCAACTTCCATACCATACCAACAATGGTGGCGCTCGGACTCAGCGCTTGACCGTCCAGAGTCCCGGTACCGGGGACTATCACCCAGCCATCTGGTACCGTATAGATCGCGCTGACATCGGTGACGGCCACATCGCCAACTGTGCTCACCTGGATGGCGACCCACAAACCATCACTATCCGCTTTGATCGTCTGTTCCAGGATTACCTTTGACTCGGGCGGGGCCTTCTCCTGCACCTTAAAATCAGCCCGCCACAGCGTTCCGCCTTGGACATCAACGAACTGCGAATAAGGCGAGCCCGCAAAACGCGTGCTGGCATTGCAAGGGCTGGCTTCGTAGCGCGCTGGCAATGAATCCACATCCAGCTGCACCACATGCGTGCCCGGCTTGATGCCCTCGATATGCCAGAAGCCCTTGTCGTCAGTGATCACGTAAGTGCCGTCTTCCAGGAACAGGCGGACACCCGCCAAGCCAGTACCCTGATCAGATTCCGCATCAAGGACCGCGGCAGCATCCTGCGGCGATGCCGGTTCAGCTTCGCACTGGGCCAGACTGACTTGACCGATCAAAATTGCCTTGTTTCGAAACAGCTCGTCAGTGACCATCACTCGCGCCTGAGCAACATTGGTCGACGAGACCAACGCACCGATAACGCGGGCCTCGTTTATCGCCGGACCCTTGGTGGCCCCGACCGTGACTTCAGTAATGTAGGTGATATCCATACTCTGCTCAGCAACCGCCGGCAACGGGATCTGCAACTCACGGCCATCAGCACTGACAATCGGGTCTGGCACTTTTTCGCCACTGACTCGTAGCGAGCCCTGTTGGTAACGGAAACCCTTTGGTAGTCGATCCAAGACCAGACTACCTCTGACTTGCGTGGCAGAGGTGTTCTGGACACTGAGTCGATACTGCAGGAAGTCACCGATGGCAACGATGGATTTACTGGCCTGCTTCGATACAAACATATCACCCACAGACTCGTCCACCGGCAGATCAATATTTACCGGCGGCCCGATCGGCACATTGAATACGCCGCCATCATAGCCGTCACCTAGCGCAAAGGGGGCGCCGGGCAATGACTGCAAATCCTCAATGCTCGCTATCGAAGGGAAGATCAGGTCAGCAGCCAGGGTACTCACAGCGAGTCGATAATTACCGGGCGCAACGAACGGAAACCGATACTTGCCATCAGGATAGTTGTAAACCAGCCCGGCGGCATCGGTGACGATAGAACCCGTCACAATGGGATTCGGATAGTCGGCAAACGTCGGGCCATCACCGAACACCTTCGCGAGTTCACCGGTACTCACATCAATCAACGTGACGGTGGCCCCATCAAGCGGCTCTCCCGTGCGGGCACTGAACACCTTGCCAAAGGGGTCAACCAAAATCTGGGCAGCAACTGAGTCGGCTTCATCAAAGGCGTCGATATAAGTGGTCTCGACCATCTCGTCTTTCACCACGCCCAGTAAACAGCTGGCCGTTTGCGTATCACCCAAGGCAGTCTGAATATAGCCGACAAATTCGCCGGTATTGACACCCGTCTCAGTCAGCAGCAGGTACTCTCGGTCGCCACTGGCTTTGACGTCTAACTGGATAGTGATTTTTTCACGCACACTTTGATCGCTATTCTGATCCGGGTCCGTGACGCGAACGAATGCTGGATGCCCAGCATTCAGCGTCTTAGTCGGCAGCAGATTGACGACCCCAGGCACCGGTGGCACGACATTATTAAATCCCATCAGCTGTGGTCGGTCGCCATTGGCGCATAGGGTTTCAGCAACGTCTACCGGCGCACCCACTGCAGGATTAGCGCTGTATTGCAAAAACTCAATGATCGCCGATGTGACCATCGAAGGCGGCAAGTCTCGCTGTTTGCGCTGCACGGCGATATCAACCCGTGGCATTGACCCCTGAGACAAATGGAATGGCTTGCCTCGAGATGCTTCAGACAATCTGAACGGCCCCGTCGACGTCAGCACGAGGGAGCGAGCCGCAGAATTTCCCAGTTGTTGTAATTCCGCATCGGGCCGGTTTGAGAATGTCAGCCCTTGATCATTGAAAATATTGAGCCTGTAATCGCCGGCTGGGACTGATGGAAACCGATATTCTCCCGCCGCATTCACGTAGATCAAGCCAGCTGCATCACTCACTGGCTCACCCGTTCGAACAGAGGATGGAAATATAGCAAATGTCGGCCCATCACCTCGAACCGCGGCAGGCTTATCAGTGACCGCATCGAGCAGTTGTAGAATAACGCCGTTCACCCGTAAACCTGTTCTATCGTCGAACAAAAAACTCACAGGGGCGATCAGCGCCTCAGCGATCTGCTGATCTGATGCATCACTCACATCAGTGTAAACAGCAGTGATAATTTCTCTCGCCGCGACGGTCAAAGCACAATCATTGTTGGCCGGCGCCTGGGAAGTACTGTACGCATAGCCGACGAATTCGCCGCTGTCGACCGCCGTCTCCAACAGCGTCACCGTTTCCTCAGCGCTATCCGTTGCAACGCTGAGCTTGATGGTGACCGTCTCGCGCTCTAGGCGCAGCACATTTTGATCGGCATCTTTGACGCTGATAAACAAAGGGTCACCTACGGCATAAGCGGCAGTCTCGGCAAATACTGTTGTTTCAAAGCCACTCTGGCTAATCACCAAGTCCCGAGCCTCAGCCTGCCCCACCACGAACTCAGCTGGCGGCACGCAAGCCGACGGGGCGATATCAAGCTCCCGACCGGCAGGGTCAGGCGCCAAGAAAGTAACCACCGCCGAAGTTCGTGGGCGATCGATGTCAGCAGCAATTGTGGTCACCGTTACATCTAAGCGAGCCGTGAGCCCACCTTTATCGGTCACGATAATCGCCAGAGGAATGCGCACATCAGCCTCCAGGCTGATATCTGGCGCTAGCCGTAACACGCTATCAACAATCAAGAAACGGGCATCATCGAGTATCTGATAGCTATGCTGCTCACCTAGGTCAGGATCTTCGACGGAAATATTACCGATCGCCAGACCCGGCGACCCAGGGGGCACATAGCGATTGTCAACGACAATATTGAGGGGCGGCTCATTCACATCGCGAATATTGAGGACCAGCACCTGATCAAATATATTACCAGCCGCATCAACGACTCGCACCGTCAACGCTATAGTGGGCGCCACCTCGAAGTCGACGCTTAACGTCGCCTTCAGCTTGAGCTTGCCGGTAACGACCTCGAAACGGTCATCGTCAAGAACAGTGAAGACATGGCCGGTGGCCTGATCAGCATCAGTGGCTGACAGGCTGCCCAGAATCTGCCCGACTGCATTCTCGACGATCAGACTATTGCAATCAGGCTCGATCTCACAATTCAGCGCAAGCGCCGTCGTGCCGATCGCAGTTGGCAGCGAGGGATCAACAAACACAACATCGACCGTCGATGACACGCCAGTACCGTTGCCGGTATAAGTCAATACCACCAGATTGGTCAGGATATCGCCATTGTTCGCGGCAAAGATCTTTGGGGTCAACAATGTCAGACACAAAAAAGCCATAACGAGCAAACCCGTTATGGCTTTCGGCTGGACTCTTTTTTGCTGGACTCTTTTTTGCTTAACACTGAAGGTCGTGGCGCGGGCAGGGGCTAGACAATTTTCTGTCTTCGCTATTCTGCTGAGTGCTACATCGCTGTGCGCGCCATCTCCAGTGTCCATTTAGTCAGCATTACTGCAGCGTGACTTGGTAAACGATATCTACAGTTTTATTCGCGCCAACAACACCGCTGACACCGTCACTATCGATAGCGGTGGCAGTCGCGAACGGAAAGGTAGCGCCAGCAATCGCTGTTGGGCCCGAGGTATGAGCAATATCATTTTTGTAGATCTTAGTTGTGGTCGCTGTGTAAGTTGTAAAAGGTGGTAACTCGTCGACGATCTTCGCATCAGCCAAGCCTGCAGCACTTGTCTCAACTCGAATCAGGTACTCCAGCGTATCCGGGGTGAGCACGGTGGAGTCGGCCGAGGCGATCACTCTGACAGTCGACGCATTAGCTCGGTACCAGGTATTCGACCCTATGGTCAAGAGATTTGCTGCGGCCGCGCAATCATCAGCTCCAATTGGCGTAACGGGATAGGTACTTGTGTTAGTGGAATCTATGCAATTAGCACTGGTGACGTTCCGCACGTACTTCGTGATCTTCACCTCGACGACATTAATAGCGAACGAAGCGCCATCTAAAAGCGTACCAGTCAAAGTTGGCGTCACGTCCAGAGAAACCGTGATGACGCCCGCAGTAGGTGGGCTCGATAATGTGCCAACATCGCCAGACCTTACGTAAAACGTCTTAATCTCGTAAACCTCTACACCAACTACAGCTCCACCGGCTAAGGTTGTACCTACAGTAATTGTTGCCGACGGTATACCATTCACCAATGTGCCATTATCGACTACCGATGCAATGGTATAAGTAATTGAATCGATGACGATCGTATCGCCCCCCTCCAATCCGTTAACCACACTATCAATGGTACCATCTGACGGCACGGTGAATACCGTGGTGGAAACCAGAGACAGTATCGCTGACGCACCTAATTCAATCGGCGTCGTCAAGGCTGCACCGCCACCGGCTGCACTATATAAAGATGGCGCGTCGTAGGTACCGCTAGTTGTCACACCAGTCGTCCCCACGTCAAATGCGATCGCGTAGGTATCTACACCATTATTCTGGGCCGTCAGGGTGTAAATGCCTTCGTACACCTGGCCTTCTGATCTATTAGCATCTGCCGGGATCGTCAGTAACGGGGCTGCACCGATGGTTGCGACGGTCACCGTGACCGAATCACTCACAGTGCCACCTGTATAGGTTAACGTTGCCGTGTTCGTCAGCATCGTGTTACCTGGGGTCAGGCCTGCCTGAGCCAGACCAGACAACAGCCACAAGCTAAAAACCATAGCCAGATTGATAACATTCCTTGTTGTACGCATAACATATCCTTGTTATTGCTAATCGTTTTTATCCGCCTTGATCTGCCGGTTCCTTGTCTCGCTCGGCAGATAAGCTGTGCCTGAGCCCTACCAACTGGCTCAGGCGCACTTTGGTTGTCTCTGATTAATCTACTTCGACCTGGAACAACACTACTGAGACCTTGCCGACGGCCAGCTCGCCACCTGCCTGCCCAGTGACCACGCCACTATTTGTCCCACCATTAGAGCCATTATCACCGGCACTCACTGTAATCGTGTCACCCGTAACATCGGTGGCGATTGTCGCAGCGATCGGTGTGCCTGCGCTCAAAATACAGGTACCTTGAGTGCCATCAGTAGTACCGCCAACCGCGGTACAAAGACCTGATGAATTATTTGCCGCAGTGGTTTCAACTAGGATCGTGGACGTCCCTGTTGCGCCATTGAAGGATGAGAAAGCGGTCAAGTCATCCGTCACAATTATCTCAGTAACCGGGCCACCGTTATTGCTGGCCAGAATCGCGTACTCGAGTATGTTTGTCGGATTAGCGGTAACACCTGAGGCGTAGTACAGCACGCCATCCACGTTCAAACATGACAGAGCGGTCAGTCCACAGGCCGGATTCAAGCCTGACTCGGTCACATTCCTGACAAACTTGCTGATTGTCAGATCGATCACATAGGCAGCTACAGGCAGATCGGTCAGTGCCGCTGACGTAATTGCTGGCGAACCATCGACGATCGCTGTGACCTGCAGAGTCGCGGTACCTGGCGCGCCAAGGCTCGTAACATCAATCAGAACCGCTACCGTTTGAGTCGCCTGCTCGTAAACACTCGTACCTGCAACAATGGTTCCGATAGCACCAGAACAGCCAGTGACTTCAATCGACGACAGCGTGCCGCCGAGGCTGGTCAAACCACCCGTGTCAGTCAGCGTACCAGCTGGCGCGATAGTACAAACTCGGCCACCTTCAAATACGACCGTGTCGCCAAGGTCCAGGCCATTAACGCCACCGGTACCGGCGCTAGAGTCGTTCGGTAATGTGATAAGACAATTTGACGGAGAGCCGGCACCGGCGAGACAGGTCGCAATAATCGTCGAATCTAATGCCACCGTAGAACCACCCAGCGTAATCGCTGCCGCCTCGGTTGCTACTGTTCCGGTGATATTAACAACACTGGCCTCACCGACAACGACAGTATAGTCGTCCGGGCCATTGGCATTACTGGTCAAGGTATACGTCAGTGTCGCTGTCTGTCCCTCAACCAGATTCAACAAATCTGTTGGCGTCGAACTGGTAAACGCAACCGTTGGGAATGCTGGCACCAGATTGATCGTGATGATCACCGCGTTCGATGTCGCTGTGATGGGAGTTGCGCTGGCCGCACTCGTGTAAGTTGCCGATGCAATGTTCTCCAGCGTCGTAGACGCAGCGGCACCCTTATTGGCCGCCATCGCCTGCGCCCCAACCATCATTAATAAAATCGCCACGCCAGCTTTCGCCAGGCGTCCTACTCCCTGTAGTCTATCTTTCATTCTTCGTGTCCTTACGATGAATTACTAATTATCTAACGATACTTGTCTCTTTGTGAACCAATTAACAATAAACATGCCAACTGCGGCAATTTTTTTATAGTGGTTACTGAACCAGCACCTGGAAACTTACTTCTCCGGTGCTTCCCGGTGGCACTTGTTCGATGAGCCAGCGGATATTGGTGAACCGCTCGGCAGTGGCCAGCCGTCGGTCTTTACCGCCGCCAAACACCGCAACCTCATAGGTGACCTGCTCTGGCGAGCTGTATTGCGCGCCGCCGTCAGCAGAGAACACGATCGTGGTACCCTCGCCTGCGGCCGAGTCGGTGACATAAACACTGAGTTCCGGAATGGGATTTTCGATACGAACCTGAGTCGCGGGCTCGTCACCCAAGTTGACGTAACGCACGGTATATTTAAGTTTTTCGCCGGGCAGCACTTCCTGTGCATCGACCCAGCGCGTCACTTGCTGACCACTTTCTTCAATAGTGACCTCTTTCGCCACCTGCATGTCGAGTTGGATATTGGGGTCAGCCACGGCAAAAGCCGGGGCAATCAGGGCCGACAATAAGAGTTCAATCAACATAATTTTCTTCGTCCATCGCTTCGGATTCAGATTCACGTTCAGAGTATCTCTGGCAGGATTCTGGCAAGAGAGACCACCTTCGTTACAATTAACGCTTAGTAAAATCTTATTAAGTAAGGTCCTCATAACTCTCCGTCTTGTGCGCACCCGTAGGT
>JABMOJ010000092.1 GCA_013204195.1 SAR86 cluster bacterium | reverse complement strand
GGATAAATGCGGCCGCTTAGTTTCAGAAAAGACTTGCAAGGACTGCGTTGTGATAAACAGTATTATGGTTTGCTGGCCCCTAAAAGGGCCCGCTACACCCGCTTGCTCTGCCGGGCGTTATGACTACTGGTCTATATTTCTGTCTTTTTTGCTAGGTCAGACCATCATGGCCAGCTTCTGTTGGGGGTTATGACGTCTACTCAGCCTTCGGGCGGCAGGGGTCGGAGGTTCAAATCCCCCCATCCCAACCAGTACAATAGCCTGGTACCGCGCGGCCTAGGATCATTATCCTAATCACGGATCATGCTCTCAGCCACCATGCTCTGCCTTCCACTGCATTGCCATTAACACTCGCCGCTCGACAGATGGGTGGGTATAGAACAAAAACTCCTGCAGGGGATGAGGCCTTGGATCACGATACTCCGCTGTCTTCACCAGCGCCCCGGCCATGGCATCAGGCAGCCTCACCGCTTTCAGAGAGTAGCGATCTGCTGCGAGCTCGTTAGTACGAATCAGACTGTTGGTAATTGGCTCTCCCAGAAAACCGAGCAGCGAGATGATGAACATCAGCACCGGCAATCCGACGGCGCTCTCAAGCGGTGCTTGCAACCCAAATAGGCGCGCGAACAATCCAAATGACCGCGCGCTGATAAAGAAAAACATAATCGCCAACAGCGCATATAAGCCCACGATATACCAGATATGCCCCAGAACATAATGACCCACTTCATGTGCCGTGACCGATTTAACCTCGTCCAGCGTGGCACTGCTCAAGGCAACATCGGAGATCGCGATTCTGGCTGATGAACCGATGCCGGAAACATTGGCGGTGAAGTTATTCGATTGGCGAGATCCATCATAAATGAAGATACGATCGACAGGAATTTGCGCACGAGCTGCTAATTTGCGCAATTCGTCTTGCACCTGGCCCGCCGGCACGGGCTGATACTGGTTAAATAATGGCTCAATCAGAATGGGCGAAATCAGCAACAGGATCGACAACGCAAGCGCCGTCATCACCCCGGACCAAACCCACCAGCGTTGGCCCGCTCGGCGTATCAGCTCATAGAGCAATAGAAAAAACAGTCCGCCCAGTACGGCGGAGATAGCCGTGCCGAGCAGCGTTTGATTGAGAAAGTCACCGAACAACTGACTGGTGCGATTGTAATACACCTCTCGCCACCAGCCCGCATAGATTGCCAGCGGCATGGTCACGATAGACGTCACGAGAAAATAGGTGCCACAGAGGAGAAATACTCTCAACGCACGCAGTCTCGATGCGAGTAGTTGATTGAGTCGTCCCAAAATATCTAGGCGAACAAACAACCAGCAATTGAGCCCAGCAACCACTAAACTGACCACCAACAACCAGTGATTACCCTGCGTGTAGGCTGTCGCCTGCGCCAGCGCATCAACACCAAGGCTATCGATATAGGCTGCCGTGGCAGCCTGAGGATCAACTGACGTCAACATTTTATCATCCCTTTCGCGCTAACGAAGAACACTCTAGCCAGGTAAAGCTAAGCGTTAACCAAACAACTGACTCGCGATCATCAGGGTGCCCGCTAGCGCTACAGCAAACGCAGCAGGACGAATCCAAGGCCAGCCCGCCATGTATATAACGGCATGTGCAAGGCGCGCACCGAAGAACAGTTGAGCGCCCAAAATGGTGGTTTCATTGGACACGCCTATGGCATGAGCAACCAGCACAATCGGTGCAAACAACAACAAATTTTCAATCATATTTGCCCGCAGGCGGGTTACTCGCGCATGTACAACGCTGGGGTCTGGCAAGCCATCTCGCGGCCCAGCCTGAGCGGCTAACCCATTCGAAAGTACGCCGAACGTACCCTGCACCAACAAGATCACTAACAGCAAGCCTGCGCTGAAAACCAACATCGTCAATTCTACAGTCATCACATCTACCTCTTATTTTTGATTTTTATCTTAACGTCACATCAGGTCAACCTTAACCATAACCTAGGGCGGTTGCCAGAGCCGGCAGCAGCTACAGTCGCTGGTCGGCAGAGATCGAGCGAATGGCTTTAAACTCAGAACTCAGCCGCCACTGCGGCCAACGGCGCGAACTGCCAAGGTCTTCAATAATCAGGCGGTATAGCGCGATATCCTGGGCAGCACCGCGCAGATCCCAGGCGGGACTCCAAGCATCACAGGTCTGATGGTAACAGTGGTCAATATAGTCCTTGATCCACTGATCACCGGCGGTACGTCCGCCATCAATCAGATCTGCACCGCCGGCAATACCCATCAACAACAGTACCGGCACACCCTGGCGCGCCATGGAAAAGTGGTCAGCGCGAAAAAACAAGCCATTCTCTGGCAAACTCTCGGGCGTCAGCACTCGCCCTTGGGCTGCCGCGGCTCGCCGCAGGTCATCTTCCAAGTCACTCTGGCCTTCGCCGATTAAAATTACATCTCGCGCCAGGCCCGCGGTTTGGAGTATATCCAGAGTGAAATTCGCGACCGTGGTCGCCATAGGGTAGATTGGGTCTGCAGCATAGGCAGCAGAGCCCAGCAGCCCACTCTCCTCCGCGGTCCACACGGCGAACACGACACTGCGGGCCATGGGTGCCGACGACTTGAGCACACGGGGCAACTCAACAACCCCCGCGGTCCCAAGCGCGTCATCATTGGCGCCGGGCCGAATTGTGCGACCCATAGCATCAGGCTCACCCTGACCGTAGGCATCCCAGTGAGAAGACACCATAATGGTCTCCTCCGGATGAGTCGTCCCTGGCAGTAAAGCCAATAGATTCTGACTTTCGATGCGCTCGACATTCACCTTTAGCTCTGCGCTAAAGCTGACATGTTGCAATTCAAATGCCTGAAAATTTGGGCTTCGCGCCATCTTGCGCTGCTCTGCCAGATCTAATCCGGCACCGGCAAACAATTGCGTCGCAGCCTCACCCTGCAGCCAACCCTGCAATGCCAACGGCGCTAAGGCACCCTCACTCGGCACGATTGAATAATTTTCACCCGGCGAGGACGATGCCACGTTCCAACCATAGCCCGCGGCTTGATCTTCATGAATGACCAGTGCGGCGATGGCCCCTCGTCGAGCAGCCTCCTCGAACTTGTAAGTCCAACGGCCGTAATAGGTCATACGTTTAGCGCCGAAACGACCGGCAACCGGCTCATCCTGACCCGCAGCAAAATCTGGATCGTTAACGAGAAACACCGCAACCTTACCAGTGAGATCCATACCACCAAAGTCATCCCAATCTCTCTCTGGCGCACTGACGCCAAAGCCAACAAACACGACCGGCGCTGCCTCGATCTGGAGATGCTCGACGGGCCGAACAGTACTCACCTCAATATCGATAGACTGCACCAATGATTGCTCGCGATCACCATAGCGCAAAGCTAGCTTCGGCAAGCCTTGAATTTGCGTGTGATTCAGAGGCACCGCTTGAGTCCAGCGACCGTCTTTACCACCCGGCTCCAAACCCAGCGCCACAAACCGTGAAGTGAGATAATCGATCGTTTTTGCCTCACCGGGACCACCTGGTGCGCGCCCCTCAAACGCATCGGACGCAAGCACCTTAACCGTCTCGACCAGACGCTCGGTGTCAATCTGCGCCGCCGACGTATTCGCCAGCGCTAAAGCCAGCGATAGGCCCGTAAGCATCGATAGAATCCTAGAATTAACCATTATCAAAAACTCCCAGTCGCGACAGAAATATCCGTCGCTGAGTATACACAGCTGAGCCAACGAGACTTACCTCGAAACGCTTCGAGTCTTATTGATGCTTTGTCACCTAAGGGCCCTATCGGCTGTATAGCCTGGCGCACCGGCGTTGACGTCACGGCAGACTGCCTCTGCGGCGGACTTTGGACAGCTGATGTTGACGCCGGTCTAGAGGTTAAAGTCTATGGCTGTTACCGCATCGAAACTGCTTTCGGTTATTTTTGTTAGCGTGGGCATAGCCGGCATACTCACCGCTAAGGCACTGTCTGATCAGTTAGGCACCAACAATGACTGACCTCCTTCAGGCCAGTCTATCGCCAGCATCATCGGCAAGTTGTTTTAAGTCAGACTCGCAGCAAGTAAAAAAGGCGCACGCCTTTTTTTCGTCTCGCTTACCGCGACCAACTAGTCCTTGTCCTTGACGGGCTTATCCACCAGGCTATCGAGCTCCAGATTTCCAAGCCAGGCTCGATACTCCAGGATATTTGCCGGTAAAATAATTCGCGCAGTTTCCAGGCCTTTAATTGCTTCGATATAACGCTCACTCAATTGCAGCTTCAGCGCGGCACTGCCGCCTGGGCGGTTGACGACCTCTGCCACCTTTTCTATGGACTCTGCCGTTGCCGCTGCAATCGACAATATTTCCTGCCCATAGCCTTGCGCCTCATTGATTCGTCGCTGCTTTTCGCCCTCCGAGACGTTAATTAGCTCAGCCTTGACGCCCTCGGAACGATTAATTCGACTCTGTTTGTCACCCTCACTGGTTGCCATAATTGCGCGGCGCTCACGTTCGGCACTAACCTGCTTTTCCATCGCATTGCGCACCGTACTGGGCGGTGTGATATTTTTAATTTCATATCGGTGCACCCTAATCCCCCAAGCCTGACCGGCCTGATCCAGCACCTCGACAACCTTGGCACTGATGACGTCCCGTTCTTCGAAGGTACGATCAAGATCCAGAGTGCCAATCACCGAGCGTGTGGTGGTTTTCGCCAGTTGCACGGCCGCATTGCGATAATCTACTATTCCGTAGCTGGCCTTCACCGGATCCCAGATCGACATATAGATCACACCATCAACAATCACCTTAACCTCATCGCCGGTAAAGCAATCCTGAGGCGGCACATCAATCGCCTCTTCGCGCAGATCCTGCACAAAGGTCACCTTGTCAATAAATGGGATCAAGGCATGAAAGCCCGCATCCAGGGTTTTATGATATTGACCGAGGCGCTCGACAATATGCGCTGTCTGGGTGGACACTAGGCGTATCGACTGGAATAGTTTGACGATCAGAATCAGGAATATTGCCGCCCAAATCCCCAAGATAAATAGGTCCATGACTTAGCTCCTGTCCGTCGAGGCATTAACGGTTTTCGACACGGTTTCTATGCCTTCAAAAAATCCCTGCATTTTTGCCAACTCTGACGGTACGATGGAAACGTCAGCTTGTTTGAACAAGTCTGCAACTCGATCGATATAACTTTGCACCAGTCGCACGTTCATCGCCTGCTCGCCGCCTGGCTTTTCAATCGCATCAGCAATCGCTTGCATGCCTTCTGCCGTCGCCGTTGCCAGAATCGATATTTCCTGCGCGCGCCCATCTGCTTCATTGATGCGTTTCTGGCGCCGCCCCTCCGAAATATTAATTGCCTCCTGGCGCTCACCCTCCGACAGGTTGATGGTCGAGTCCCGCTCGGCATTAGCTAAGGTAATCTCAGCACGCTTCTGCCGCTCGGCTTCCATTTGCTTCTCCAGCACATCAATCACATTGCTTGAGGGCGTGATATTCATCACTTCGTAACGCATCACCTTAATGCCCCAAGGTTCAGATGCTCGATCAATTTCTTTCACAACAGTCTCATTGAGACGTTCTCGCTCCGAAAACGTTTCGGTTAGAGACAGCTTTCCGACCTCTGACCGGACCGTTGTTTGCGCCAGGTTTTGCGCCGCGAACAAGAAGTTTTCGATACCGTAGCTGGCCTTGTAGGCATCCATCATTTTGATATACAGCAGTCCGTCAACATCGATCTGGGTGTTGTCGCGGGAAATACAACTTTGATGTGGAATTTCCAAACATTGTTCACGGGTTTCATGCCGATAGGCGACACGATCAACAAAGGGAATCAGAAAATGTAAGCCGGGGTTCATGACCCGCTTGAACTTGCCGAGTCGCTCGATGACACAGGCCTCTCGCATGGGAACGATCAAAATCAGCTTGTAAGTAATAAAGCCAACACCCAGCAACAAAAATGTCAGTATGGCGAGCATCGTAGCTAAGTCCTTTTATAGAAAAATGGTTATAGGAGTTCTTACGTTATCAGGGGGATCACGATGATGGTCGTATTTTCACGCGCTACAATCTTGACCTGCTCACCAGCAGGTATCCTCACGCCATCACTGAGCGCTCGCCATCGGGTGCCACGAAAGTCGACGACGCCCGCTTGCGGCCCTGGGCCGATCGGCTCGACAACACTCACAACCTGGTTAATGACATCGAGTATTTCTTCGGTGTTGGCAACCGTGAAGTCACCTTCAACGAAGCGAGCAAACAGACTGCGAAGCAAAAAGATTAAGGCCAAAGAGGCGATGAAAAACAAGGTGAGACTGGCAACCCAGGTCGAGATAAAACCCAACCATAATGCAGCCGCTACAATCTGGCAGCTGGCACCCAAGAAAAACACGATGCCACCTGGAACAATCAATTCTGCCAGCATCAGGACACCACCGGCGACGGCCCAATAGATCGGATCGATCAGTATATTCATCGGTCGATTGGACCCTCCTCGACATATTATGTCAACCGAAATTTTACCAGAGCGTCCTTGGTGACGGCACTAACAAAAAAGGCCCTCAAAGAGGGCCTTTTTTTAGACATTGCTTTGGCACTGATCAAGATTGGCCGTAGCTGTATTTAATTTCGCGCCGTTAATTGCACGCCCGAGCCTTGCTTTGACAAATTAAAGCGCTCAGGCAAGAGACATTTCGCGGACCTGCTGGCCGAACAATCGACGACAGGCAGACGCATAGTCGGACTCATTGATCCAATTATTGGGCCGACTGTCGGTTAAGACGCCGTCACGAGACAGAAAATCCGGATTAAACGGCACCAACTCAGCAGACAACTCACCTTTTTCGTCGACGATTCGATCTGACATGGGGACAAATATCTTCATAGAATATCTCGTCTTTACGCGTTGCAATGATTAATCGATAACCGCTTCGATCTCTTGGCCACTATTGAAACACAAAAGGCCCCTAGTAACGCGGAAGACAAAATGAAAGACCAGACGAACATCATGGAGAAGCAGTGAACGCCACTATCTCATGAACCTTCGCAATTGATGCCCAACCACGAGATTGAACCCAATTTTACACAAACTTCAACGCTAGAGAGAGAATCAGGGAAATACTTCCTGATTTTGATGTCATACAATGCGGCGAACATCTACCTTAAGGAACACTCATGGCCAAGCGCATCGTCATAGTCGAGGATGATCCTGACCAACGCAGTAATTATGTCGATGCCATTACCAAAAAAGGCTATGAAGTCACGGCCTACAGCAACCGGCAAGAAGCCTTAAGCGGCTTTGAGCGAGAATTACCGGATCTTGCCATACTGGACATTATACTTGGCGATGAAGTCGATGCAGGCTTCGAAATATGCAGAGATCTGCTCTCGCGGTCAGCATCACTACCCGTGATTTTCCTCACTGAAAGAATCGATGAAATCGATAAAATCAGCGGCCTGCGTCTTGGCGCGTGGGACTATCTGCCAAAACCCATTTCGTTAGACTATCTGGCAGAGCGCATTAGCTCTCTACTTCGAATCCACGAAGCCAGAGGCCAATCCCATCAGGGCTCTTCCACGGCAAAAATGGTGGGCGACATGTCCATTGACCAAGAAGCGCTGCTCGTGTCCTGGAAGAATCAACCCATCAACTTATCAGGTACTGAATTTCGAATGCTCGCCAAACTGGTTCGAGTACCCGGGCATGCCGTGTCTTACGACACATTGATGAATGCAACGATGCAGAGTTTAGTCACTAACAACACGATTAATACCCATATGCGCAATATTCGAAAAAAGTTTGAAAACATTGACCCGCAATTCAACTGCATTAAAAGCGAGTATGGCTTTGGCTATCGCTGGTCTGCAAAATAGTCACGCCGTTGTGTGACCTCGCGAGTACCCAGAGATGACAATGACCGTATTTCGCGGGCCACGGCTAGCGACAAAACTATTTTTCCTGATGAG